>NZ_JBKKBJ010000095.1:0-26534 GCF_046714055.1 Methyloglobulus sp.
CTTCAGACGCTTGTATTTTTGCTCTTGTAGCGTGCGTGGTCGTGGCTGTTCCGTGTAATACTTGTCCCATCGCTTTTCCTCTTTAAGTTGGTGATAAACCAGACCACTTAATAGTGGGACTAAACAAGTAAGCGCCTAGCCCCATGCTGGTGCCTTTACCGACATTCGTCCATTGCCCCAGCCACAGATCAGGCCAGAATTCTTCCAGGTCTTGCATATCCAGTTGTAGGCTACCGATTAAGCCGCCCATGTTCATTTCAGTTTGTTGCCGAGATGAGTAGCGTGTCCAGTCGTACCATTTAAGTTGTTGAGCCACGAATTGCACGGTTCGGGCCTTGGCTGTCAATGCGGCGAAGTCGGTTTCCAGCGGCGTGTCGGTGTGGAAGTAGCTGATCATGGAAATGCGCCTGAGCAGGGTGCTGAAAAATGCGCCGAAGTTGAATTCCCGGGTAGCGAGGTTTTTGTTGTCTTGCTTGATACGCAGCGGCGTGTGCAAAGTAATTTCGATATGTCTCGGCATAGCCGGGATTGCTGGCAATAAAGCGGGCGACTGGGGTTTGAGTTCGCCGTTTTGGTAGATGGTTTTGCCCAACCCTAGTCGATTGATGGCATCAATTTTTTGCAAACTAAAAACCTGTTGATGGCCGCCGATGCCGTTTTGCCCTGCTGTTTGCAGGGCATGGACAATGTAGGGAAAGTAGCGTTGGCCATGGCCAAACAAAATCACATCTAACGTATAAATCGAGTCGGACGTGGATGTTGTGACAGGAAATTGCAACACAAACGGATGTGGCGCTGCCGTGTATTTACGCATTTTTTCGGCATTGGCAGGTGGCGGCGTTTCAAAAACGGTGCTGTAGGCACAAGCATTCTTGAGCAGACATTGATTGCACGGCGTATTGCGGACTACACAGACCGTCTTTTTTAGCGCATGCCCAAAAGCACCGCGCCAGGCCGATCCTGGGTATTTAGGCAATTTGACGGGATAATCAACCGCAAAATAAAAGCGGTATGCGTTGATAGGGATAATAGACTCAAGATTTGTCACGATAACTGCACCTCCTTGGGGTCATGTTAAGGGTTCTAGCAGTCAGGTTGATTGTTGACAAGCTTTTCATCCTTATTAATATAGTCCACGAAGTTGTGGTTGCTGCCAAACAATACGAATGCTTTGCTTAACGTTGAGGGGAGAAGTGCTTAATCTGGTTAACGCATTGACGCTACAGGGTATTTTTAGGGTGTGAGAATAGTATTTTTGGGTGGTTTGCTGTCATCAGTATCGGGGTAGTCCAGCGTATAGTGCAAGCCCCGGCTCTCCTTACGTAATTGGGCGCAACGAATAATCAATTCGGCCACAATAACCAGATTACGTAATTCCAGCAAATCACTGGTCACACGAAAGTTCCCGTAATATTCCGCTATTTCCCGTTTGAGCAATTCCACGCGGCTCATGGCGCGGTGCAGGCGCTTGTCAGTCCTGACTATGCCGACATAGTCCCACATAAAGCGCCTGAGCTCGTCCCAATTGTGCGAGACCACAACTTCTTCGTCGGAATCGCTGACTTGTGATTCATCCCAGTCAGGAATGGAGGGCGGCGCAGGAATGCCGACAAGTCTTTTCAAAATGTCTTCACTGGCCCGGTCGGCGAAAACCAGGCATTCCAGTAATGAATTACTGGCCATCCGGTTGGCGCCGTGCAGGCCTGTGCTGGCTACCTCGCCAATCGCATAAAGGTTGTCGATATCCGTCCGGGCATAGCTATCCGTCAGTATTCCGCCACAGGTGTAGTGTGCGGCAGGGACAACGGGAATAGGCTGTTTGGTGATGTCAATATCAAATTTGAGGCATTGTTCGTAAATCATAGGGAAATGCTCACGAATGAACGGTTCCGGCTTGTGGCTGATGTCGAGATAAACGCAGGCTATCCCCCGTTTTTTGATTTCATGGTCAATGGCACGGGCGACAATATCACGCGGCGCAAGTTCACCGCGCGGGTCGAAATGCTGCATGAAAGGCGAACCATCCGGCAAAATCAACTTGCCGCCTTCACCCCGCAGCGCTTCACTGATGAGAAAGGAACCCGCGTTAGGATGATAAAGGCAGGTTGGATGAAACTGCATAAATTCCAGATTGCTGACCCGGCATCCTGTCCTCCAGGCCAGGGCAATACCATCACCGGTGGCGCTTTGTGGATTGGTGCTGTATAGATAAACTTTGCTGGCGCCCCCGGTAGCCAGGACTACGACGCGGGCGGACAGTATTTTGACGTGTTGTTGTTTGGAGTCCAAAACATAAGCGCCGATGGCACTTTTTGACGATTTGCCTGGAGTAGTGGTGGTGATTAATTCGACAACATTATGGTGTTCCAATAATTCAATATTGAGGTGTTCCATCGCACGGTCTATCAGAGAAAGCGATACCGCCTTGCCGGTTGCATCAGCGGCATGGACTACGCGCCGGTGCGAATGACCGCCTTCCCGGGTCAAGTGTAATTTGGTTTCGCCCGTCTTTATGGTTTCTTCAGTAAAAACGACGCCCTGCTCACGTAGCCAGTTGATTGAGTTTTCCCCGTAGCTGACTGCAAGCCTTACGATTTCCGGGTCGCAAAGCCCGGCTCCTGCATTCAACGTATCTTCTATGTGGGATTCAATGGAATCTTCTGCATCAAAGACCGCAGAGATGCCGCCTTGCGCGTAGTAAGTGCTGCCTGCGGTTAGTGCAAATTTAGACAATACGGCAACATGCACCGAATGATCTGCTAATTTAAGCGCCAAACTTAGGCCAGCTCCACCGCTGCCAATAATCAGGACATCATACGTATCACAAGTCATACCAGTTCACAGCCGGAAAGATTTTTGGTCATGTAAAAAATAAAGCGGCTGCCAGCCATGAGTGTAAAGAAATTCGCCTAGAGGCCTTAGTTTGTGGATAATAGCGGTCTTTTGCGTGATAGCAATTTTTTTAGTGTGAGAACTTTTACCCTTCATTCCTGTCCTACTACATAGTTGAAAGCCTTAGTGAACGATCGTACCAGAAAAATCGAGCAACTAGACGAAGAACTGGTATTGCGGGTTCAACAGGGCGATAAGTCAGCTTTTGATATTCTGGTGATCAGGTATCAGCATAAGATTATCCAACTGGTTAATCGCTATGTTAAGGATCACAGCGAGGCCCAAGATGTCGCACAAGAAGCTTTTATCAAGGCTTATAGGGCGTTAGGGAGCTTTCGCGGGGATTCTGCTTTTTACACATGGTTATACCGTATTGCGATTAATACGGCAAAAAACTATCTGGTGTCGAGGTCAAGAAGAAATTTTGATTACCAGGTGGATGTGCAGGATGCAGAAGCCATCGAAAATGCACCGCAGTTACAAGGCCTGGAAACGCCGGAGCGGTTTTTGCTGAGTGAGGAAATAGTCAAGACTATCCAATCGGCAATAGAGCATTTACCCGAAGAGATGCGCGTGGCTATTATGCTACGGGAATTTGAAGGCATGAGTTATGAAGAAATTGCAGAGGCTATGGACTGCCCGGTAGGTACGGTTCGTTCGCGCATATTCAGGGCACGCGAGGCGATCGATAGTAAGTTAACCCCTTTGCTCGATTAATGGTGATGTTAGATGCATGAAGAAATCAATCAAAAAATTTCCAGGTTCATTGATGGTGAGCTTGATTACGATGAAACACTGGATTTGTTGAAAAAGATACAATCAGATGAATCGCTCAAGCATAAGATGAGCCGGTTTCAAGCCATTAGCCAGGCTTTAAAAACCGATGAGTTTTATCAAGTCATATCCGATTTTTCCCACAAAGTTTTTCAAGAAATCCAGCAAGAACCGGCTTATCTCCTCCCACAATTAAAACCACAACCACATTCGCAATCGCAAGATAGGCAACCCAAACCCAAACCCAAACCCAAACTCAAAGTGTTCGCTGTAGCCGCTTCGATACTCGTAGTTGCGGTACTTGTGGGGCAAAGTCTCCGTAATGACCGTCCTGCCAATAAATATCAGACCTTAACGGCAATGGCCCTTCCCCAACAGCAGTTACCCGCTTCTTCTGCCCAGTCAGAAAAATCACCGCAACACAATCGCCAACCGCTAAACGCACAGTTTAATGATTATCTTCAGGCCCACAATAACAGTGTGTACACCAATGGCGAGGCTAATTTTCAACCCTATGCCAAAGTGACCGCCTACGGCCAGGATTGAGAGTGGCTCAACTTCTCCTTGTTATTTTGTTTGCGGCGATGGGTGCAGTTTCCGCCGCTGAAAATTCGTTAACCGCGAAACAAATCCTGCAAAAAATGGTTAAGGCAATGGCGGTATCCAATTATCAGGGTACGGTTGTTTTTTTAAAGAATGACAAGCTGGAAGCGATGAAATACTCTCATTCAGCCGAAAAAAGCAAGGAACAAGAACGCCTGGTGTCATTAAATTCGCCACCCCGGGAAATAATCAGGAATTCCGATGAAGTAAGCTGTTTGTTTAAGTTGACGCGGAAAGTTATTATTGACCATAGGCCTTATGAGCATTCATTTATCGTCGATGTCCCAAAAAATCTTGATGAATTGGATGCGGGCTATCATTTTGAGGTCGTGGGAGAGGAAGATGTGGCGATGCTGCCATCCTATGTTGTCGCCATCCAGCCGAAAGACGATTTTCGCTACGCCAGAAAAATTTGGATCGCTAAAGAACATTTTTTGCCCATGAAGGTCGTGGTCTATGGTCTTTCTGGAGTTGTTTTGGAGCAGGTGGTATTTACCGAAATGCGGGTTGACAAAGGATCTGTACGTGAGTTGAACGGCTCTGCCGAGGCGGCGGGTTTTGCACAGCGGGCTGACGGTGCAGAAGCGGCCTCATCGGATTTATCAGGCCAGGCCGCTTTTGAAGTGACAGCCTTGCCCCAAGGTTTCAAGCAAATCTTTTTTAGCCGTAAGCCCTTGCATCAATCCGACCAGCCTGTAGACCATTTGTTACTAAGCGATGGCCTTGCCTCTGTCTCCGTTTACCTGGAAACAAAAAAAGCCGAAACGACTCCCGATTCCCGTATCCCTGAGGGGATACATTCGGTGGGTGCAATCAATTCCATGAGCCGTACTCTGGTGGATTCACAGCTTACAGTGTTAGGGGAAGTGCCCGCCCCGACCGTCAAATTTATTGCCGAAGGTATTAAATTTCGGAATTCCGCTCCTTGATTTCTCTCGAATATTTTGGTTGATCGACAGAGAGAAACACCTTATCCCGTTCTTAAGCAACCCTAACACTTTTCAAAGTGGCTTGAAAGGTGTTAGGGTTGTCCGTAATATTGTGTTCTATTCTATGATTGTTAACTGCTTGGACGTAATGGAGGTTTTATGCTCATAAGGGTGATTTGCTGTGTTTTTCTGATGGTTTTGGGTAGCCAGGCTGTTGTTGCACAGTTGCCGGATTTTACCGAGATGGTAAAAACGAATGGTGTGGCTGTGGTTAACATCAGCACGACGAAAAAAGCCCGGCCAGCGGCAGCGGCCAAGGGCATGCCTAAAAACCAACAGTTGCCTGAAGGTTTGCCCCCCGAAATGGAAGAACTGTTTAAGCACTTTTTCAATAATCCTGATGGTGGCGGGTTTGGGCCTGAGGATACACAGTCACTAGGTTCAGGTTTTGTTATCTCCCAGGATGGCTATATATTGACCAATCACCATGTCGTAAAGGATGCCGACGAGATTGTCGTCAAGTTATCGGATCGGCGTGAATTGGTGGCCAAACTGGTTGGCTCGGATGCGCGCACTGACATCGCCTTATTAAAAGTGCAAGCGACAGGTTTGCCAGTGGTAAACATCGGTTCTCCTAACGAATTGAAAGTTGGCGAATGGGTTTTGGCCATTGGTACGCCGTTCGGGTTTGAACAATCGGTTACTGCCGGTATTGTCAGCGCGAAAGGACGGAGCTTGCCGGGGGGGAACTACGTGCCGTTTATCCAGACCGATGTGGCCATAAATCCAGGAAATTCAGGTGGGCCCTTATTCAATATGGATGGCAAAGTGGTTGGCATTAATTCGCAAATTTACAGCCGCACTGGAGGATTCATGGGCTTGTCGTTTGCCATTCCTATGGATGTGGCAATGAATGTTGTCCAACAGATCAAAACCAGCGGTAAAGCCGTACACGGCTGGTTAGGTGTTCAGATTCAGGATGTTACCCGGCAACTGGCCGAGTCATTCGGCATGAAGAAACCGCAAGGCGCGTTAGTTTCAAAAATAATCCCAAACAGTCCGGCAGAAAAAGCCGGATTGCAGATTGGC
This sequence comes from Methyloglobulus sp., assembly GCF_046714055.1. Classification (GTDB taxonomy): domain Bacteria; phylum Pseudomonadota; class Gammaproteobacteria; order Methylococcales; family Methylomonadaceae; genus Methyloglobulus. Next base: position 6,288 of record NZ_JBKKBJ010000095.1, read on the forward strand.
GATATCATCACAGAATTTAATGGGCAAGCTATTGAAAAATCAGCCGATTTACCGCCTATGGTCGGAATGACCCCGATTAATGATGAAGGAAAGTTAACCATCATCAGGCAAGGTGACACCGAAACCATCGGCTTTAAAGTAGGCCTGTTGCCGGATGAGGAACAGAAAACGCCCTTATATAAGGTAGAAACCAAGCCCAACAACAAGCTGGGTATTACGGTTGCCGATTTAACCGACGAGCAGCGGGAATCGCTGGAAAATGTCAAAAATGGCGTTTTAGTCCAAGATGTCGAAACAGGCAGCGCCGCCGATGCAGGGATACAACCCGGCGATGTCATCTTGCGTATCCAGAATAATGTCATTCGGAATACGCATGACTTTGATAAAATAGTCAGAAATCTCCCCGTAGGTAAATCGGTTGCGGTTTTGATTCAGCGCCGTGGCAGCCCGGTGTTTTTGGCTTTGAAAATTGATAAATAATTCGTGGATTTAAAACAAATAAGAAACTTTTCCATCATAGCGCATATAGATCATGGTAAATCGACACTTGCGGATCGCTTCATTCAACTTTGCGGAGGGCTGACGGCACGGGAGATGTCCGCGCAAGTTCTCGATTCGATGGACATCGAGAAGGAGCGTGGCATAACGATCAAAGCGCAAAGCGTAACGCTGGATTTTGTCGCCAAGGATGGCCTTACCTATCAGCTAAACTTCATTGATACGCCTGGGCATGTGGATTTCTCTTATGAGGTATCTCGGTCATTAGCGGCCTGTGAGGGCGCTTTACTGGTCGTCGATGCGGCCCAAGGTGTTGAGGCACAAAGCGTTGCCAATTGTTATACGGCAATAGAGCAAGGCCTTGAAGTCGTTCCGGTATTGAATAAGATCGACTTGCCTTCTGCTGAACCTGAACGCGTACAGACAGAGATCGAAGAAGTCATCGGTATTCCGGCTGATGAGGTCTTGCTCATTAGCGCCAAAACCGGCTTAGGCGTACAAGATGTCCTGGAACAGTTAGTTATCAAGGTTCCTCCACCCCAAGGTAATGTTGCAGGGCCTTTGCAAGCGCTGATTATCGACTCCTGGTTTGACAGTTATTTAGGGGTCGTGTCTTTGGTCAGGATCGTCCATGGCAGTATCCGCAAAAAACAGAAGATCACTATCATGTCCACGGGAAAATCATTTTTGGTGGATGCGGTGGGTGTTTTTACGCCCAAGCGTTTGGAGAAGGATATGTTAAATACCGGCGAAGTGGGCTATGTTGTCGCCGGGATCAAAGATATTTTTGGCGCCCCAGTCGGTGACACCATCACATGGACTGACAACCCCGCACCAGAACCACTCACCGGATTCCAAAAAGTCCAGCCTCGGGTCTTTGCCGGCTTGTACCCGGTCAGTTCTGACAATTACGAAGATTTGCGCGTAGCGCTCAACAAGCTCAACTTGAATGACGCGGCGTTAGTATTCGAGCCGGAGACTTCGCTAGCATTAGGCTTCGGCTTTCGTTGTGGTTTTCTGGGCCTGTTGCACATGGAGATAGTCCAGGAACGGCTGGAGAGGGAATACGATGTAGACCTGATTACGACCGCCCCTACCGTCATTTATGAGGTCATTACCCACAATGACAAGGTTCTTATGATTGATAATCCGGCAAAATTGCCTGATAGTGGCACGATTAAATCTATCAGGGAACCGATTATCAGGGCTAATATTCTTGTCCCGCAAACATACCTAGGCGCAGTTATTACACTCTGCATAGAAAAACGCGGCATCCAGAAGGATATGCAATATGTGGGCAGGCAGGTATCCATCCATTACGAGTTGCCTTTGAGCGAGGTCGTGCTAGACTTTTTCGACCGGCTAAAATCGGTAAGCAAGGGTTTTGCGTCATTTGATTATGAGTTTTTGCGGTTTCAGGAAGCCCCGCTAGTCAAACTCGATGTGCTGATTAATGCTGATAAGGTGGATGCTTTATCTATTATCGTGCATCGTGATCTCAGCCAAAATCGAGGTCGGGATCTGGTGGAAAAAATGAAAGAGCTGATTCCAAGGCAAATGTATGAAGTGGTGATACAGGCCGCTATCGGTTCTAAGGTTATTGCCCGGTCTACGGTCAAGGCGATGAGAAAAAATGTCACGGCCAAATGTTATGGCGGCGACATTACCCGCAAGAAAAAACTGCTGGAAAAACAAAAAGCCGGTAAGAAACGGATGAAGCAGGTTGGCAATATCGAGATACCTCAAGAAGCATTTTTGGCTGTATTACAACTCAATAAAGAATAATACAGTTTTCTTTTCCATTTACTTGATGCACTTTCCCTATGGACTTTGATTTTTCATTTTTTCTTTTTGTAGCCAGTTTAGTGACCGGAGCGATCTGGGGTGGGTATTTGCTTTTCCTTAAGTCAAAAGGCCAAGAATTTGATGAAAAAAGTGAGCCAACTGTCGTTGAGTATGCGCGGTCATTTTTCCCGATTGTCTTGATCGTTTTTCTGCTCCGTTCGTTTTTGGCAGAACCTTTTCGGATTCCTTCCGCATCCATGATGCCAACCTTGTTAATAGGCGATTTTCTTCTGGTCAACAAGTTTACCTATGGGATACGTTTGCCGGTCATCAATAAAAAAATCATAGCAATCAATGAGCCGGAGCGTGGCGATATCATCGTCTTTCGCTTCCCCCAAGATCCGACGGTGGACTATATCAAGCGGATTATTGGTTTACCCGGCGATAAGGTCGTGTACTACGACAAAAAACTGTACATCAACGATGTCCCAGTTAACCAAACTTCGCTAGGTTCCTACCAAGGCGTAGGGCAAGGCCAGGATATGTCCGGCAGCGAACACCTGGAAGAAAATTTGACTGGCGTAGAGCACAGCATCTTGATTCGCAATGAAGCGCCAACCGTTGAAGGCTCTTATATCATTCCAGAGGGCAATTATTTTGTTATGGGTGATAATCGCGACAACAGCAATGACAGCCGTTATTGGGGCACCGTCCCGGAAGAAAACTTGGTAGGCAAAGCGTTTTTTATCTGGATGAACTGGGATTGGCAGCATAAAGGTATCGGCTTTGACCGCATTGGCACTGTCTTAAAATAAGCTACACTTATCGGTATACCGACGTTTAAGACGTTGTTTTTTAATCAATCGCCGGAGTTTTATAATGAATAGACTGTTCAAGCGCCAGCAAGGCTATACGCTGATTTCCCTTATTTTCATCTTGGGTATAGTCGCTTTTTTTATCTTGTTAATACTTAAGATAGGCCCTATCTATCTTGACCACACTAAAGTTATCAATGCCTTGGCTGCGATTGAGAAAACCACTGATGTTGAAACACTAAGTGAAGCTGAAATTAGGGCTAGCCTAGATAAGCGCTTTAATATGAATTATGTTGCTGATGTCAAAGCGCAAGATATGAAGGTCAGCAAACGCGGAAATTACTTAAAAGTTGAAGCGAATTATGAAGTTGTGGAAAAAATCGTGGGTAACATTAGCGTTTTGGTCGAGTTCCATGATGTCATTGAGGTCGGCAAGGAGTGACCAAAAAGCCCGAGACTTTGTCCAAAAAGCTGGGTTTAACGTTTAATAAGCCCCAGCTTTTTGTCACGGCGTTGACGCATCGTAGCGCCGGGGCGAACAATAATGAACGTTTGGAGTTTTTGGGCGATGCTATTTTGGGGTTCGTTATCGCCCAGAAACTATACGATGCTTTTCCTGATGCGGATGAAGGCACGTTAAGCAGGTTGCGGGCTAGTCTGGTGAATGAGTCTTCGCTGGCAGAATTGGCACGACAACATCAACTGGGGGATTACTTGTTTTTGGGTTCAGGTGAGCTGAAAAGCGGTGGTTTTCGCCGGGATTCGATCTTATCGGATGCCTTGGAAGGTATTATCGGAGCCTTATTCAAAGACCAGGGGATAACCGCTTGCCAGGAATGGGTAGGCCGGTTGTTTGCAGAAAAGTTGCAAGACTTGTCTGCGAATAACTGGCAAAAAGATCCAAAAACACAATTACAGGAATTGATGCAGGCCAAGAAAATGGAACTCCCCGATTATACCTTGATAGATATGTCCGGTTTAGCCCATGAGCAAACGTTCAAAGTTAAATGCAGCGTCCCTTTGATTGCGGAATCATGCGTAGGTATCGGCGTTTCCAGGAAGAAGGCCGAACAATTGGCAGCAGAAATGATGCTGGCCAAACTCCAGCAAGCCAGCCAATGAACTGCGGTTACGTCGCTTTGATTGGGCGCCCGAATGTCGGCAAATCAACTTTGATGAACCATTTGCTGAAGCAAAAAATCAGCATAACCTCCCGCAAACCGCAAACCACCCGCCACCGGATACTCGGTATCAGTACGTCCGATGCGGGGCAGGTTATTTATCTGGATACTCCGGGTATGCACCACAGCGACAAAAGGGCGCTAAATCGCTATTTGAACCGCACAGCGTATACCACCTTATTGGGTGTTGATATTATTGTGTGGTTAATTGATGGCCTGGCCTGGCATGACTACGACGAAATTATCTTAAAAAAACTGGAGCAGACAGGGTTGCCCGTCATTCTGGCGGTCAATAAGGTCGATAAAATAAAAGATAAGGAAGCCATCCTGGCGTTTTTTGACCAGGCACAACGCCGTTTCCCGTTTGAACGCTTACTGCCCATTTCGGCATTAAAGGGCACCAATCTCGAACAGCTTGAAAGTTCAATACTCCCGCTGTTACCCGAAAGCGAGTTGATTTATCCTGAAGATCAGGTCACTGACAGGCCTGAGAGGTTTTTATGTGCTGAGATTGTCCGGGAAAAACTGACCCGGCGCTTGGGCGATGAGCTGCCATATTCGCTAACCGTAGAAGTCGAACGCTATGAAGAATTGCCCCATATTACAAAAATTTATATCGTGATCTGGGTAGAACGCCCCTCACAAAAAAATATTGTCATTGGTACGGAAGGGGTAATGCTCAAAAATTGTGGCACGGACGCCAGGTTCGATATAGAAAAGCTCATCGGTCAAAAAGCCTTTCTAAAGCTCTGGGTCAAAGTTAAAAAAGGCTGGTCGGATAACGAACGGGCCTTGCTAAGTTTGGGTTTTAATGAGTGACACCGTTTTCCATTCCCAAGCTGCTTTTGTTCTGCATCAGCAACATTACCGGGAATCCAGCCTCATCATTGATGCTTTAACCCAGGATTTAGGCAGGATTTCCCTGATAGCTAAGGGTGTTCGAAAGCCCAAGTCCAAAACCGCAGGGGTACTGCGGCCCTTTGCTGCGTTGTCGCTATCGTTCGTTGGGAAAACCGAGCTAAAAACGCTGACCAATGTTGAAATAATAGGTTTACCCTATGAATTGCCAGGATTAGCGCTGTATTGCGGTTTTTATGTTAATGAACTGGTGTGTAGTTTTCTGCATCAATATGATCCCCACCCGGAAGTCTTTCAGGATTACCAGGAATGCTTAATAGGGTTAGCTCAAGGTGAATCTTGTGAAGCCGCACTGCGGGTTTTTGAGTTGAATCTTATGGACAATATTGGTTATGGCGTGCAGCTGGGTTATGATTCGCGCCATGAAAAACCGATTGATCCCAATAAAAAATATGTGTGCACCAAGGAAAGCGGCTTGGTTGAGGATTCAGGTGGCCAGTTTTCAGGTACGGCATTACAGGCAATGGAACAAAGACGGTTCGATAATCATCAGGTGTTGAGTGAAGCAAAAATGTTGATGCGAACCGTGATAGACAGCCATTTGCAAGGAAAACAACTGAAGAGCCGTTCAGTAATCAATAATATCGTCAAACGCTTATAAAAATGGACAAAAAACCTATCCTGTTAGGGGTTAACATTGACCATGTCGCCACCATCAGGCAAGCCAGGGGAACCCGCTATCCTGAGTTGATCCAGGCGGCGTTGGTTGCCGGGCAGAGTGGTGCGGACAGCATTACCGCCCATCTTCGGGAAGACCGGAGGCATATTCAGGACAGGGATATTTTCTTGTTGAAAGACATGATCCATACCCGGCTGAACATGGAAATGGCGGTGACTGATGAAATGGTTGATATTGCAGTCAAAGTAAAACCTCATGCCTGTTGTCTGGTGCCTGAAAAGCGGGAAGAATTGACCACGGAAGGTGGTTTGGACGTAGTGGGTAATCTGCCACGCCTACAATGGGCTTGCGAAAAGCTTGCTTCTGCAGGGATTGAAGTGTCGCTATTTATAGCACCTGATAATATCCAAATTGATTCCGCCAAAGCAGCGGGAGCGCCTGTTATAGAGTTACATACAGGCAGTTATGCAGAGGCAAAAACTTTTGCTGCCAGGGACGCTGAGCTGGAACGGATTCGGCAAGCTGCGTATTATGCTTACAGTATCGGTTTACAAGTTAACGCCGGACATGGTTTGCATTTTCATAATGTTGAGGCAATCTGCCGGATTCCAGAAATAGTTGAGCTTAACATTGGTCATGCAATTATTGCCCAGGCACTATTCTCAGGATTGGCACAGTCAGTCAGGGATTTAAAACAAATCATGCATAACGCGAGATTGCAATAAAATAATAACAACCATGCGTCTTGAATTTTTTCAGTTAACATCACTGGGCGATAGGGAGGTCAATCAGGACACTATGGCGCATATCGTCAATAATGATTATGCGTTATTTATTGTTGCTGATGGTTTGGGTGGGCATCAAGCGGGTGAAAAAGCCTCCCAATTTTTTTGCCAAGGTATGCTTAACTGTGCAAAAACGTATAGCAAAAAAATCGCGCAAAATCCTGGTGAGGTTTTATTGGCCTGGATTAACGCTGCCGTCAGCGAAATGAGGGTTTTATTTGCAGGTGATCCGCTAGCTGATCAGGCGTATACGACATGTGCCATACTCTACTTGGATGAAGAGCGGGCAATGGCTGCACATTGTGGAGATTCCAGAATCTACCGAATGACACCCCAGGAAATTTTATGGCGAACGCGTGACCATTCAATCCCCCAAGACCTGTTGAATATCGGCTTAATAACCGAAGAAGAATTAGCACAGCACCCCGAACAAAATCAGCTGACTCGTAGCATTAATGTGAATCAGTTGCAACGTATAGACATTAAATTGTCGCCAGCGATAAATAGCAACGAGACTTTTGTGCTTTGCAGCGATGGTTTCTGGGAATACGTCAAAGGGGACGAATTCCTGCAACTGTCTGATTTGGAAAGTAATAGATCGAACCTCTCCAAGTTGGTGCGGTCATCTATCTCCCGAGCCAACGGGAAAAGCGATAATGTTACTGTATTGTCGGTTAGATGCCGGAAAGGTTAACTTAACGCTTCAATATTAGTCTCACACTCTCAATTTCCGGCAAAGCCATGCTTTTGCATGCGATACAGCAAGGCATCCCTGCTCAGGCCAAGCAGCCTTGCGGATTTGCTGCGGTTACCTTTGGTCAGGGTCAAGGCTTGCTGGATTAAACTAGCTTCCAGGTTATCCAAATTCAGCCCTGCAGGTGGGAGAGTAAATTGCGGCAAGCTAAAAATTGGAGTATTTGTATTGAATTCGGATGGCAAGTTCTCAGGTTCTATAATCTTTCCGGCCAATAAGATACAAAGCCTTTCGCACAAGTTCCGTAATTCACGAATATTGCCCGGCCAGCTATGCGCTTTGAGCGCTTTTAGGGCTTTATGACTAAATTGTGGAGTAAGCATCCCATGTTCGCGTTCAAACTGCTTCATAAAGTGCTTGATCAATAGATCCATATCGCCAGTTCGATGGGTCAATGGCGGAAGGTTTAAAGGTACAACATTCAACCTGAAGTAAAGGTCGCGCCTGAAAGTGCCATCAAAAATTTGTTGGTTCAAGTCGGAATTTGTGGCGGCAATGATGCGTACATCGACGGTGTAAGGCTCGGTGTCGCCGACCGCAAGGCATTCGCCGGACTCAATAAAGCGCAACAGTTTTGCCTGGATGGAAATGGGCAAGGAATTGATCTCGTCGAGAAATAAGGTGCCGCCATCCGCTGCTTGGAACAAGCCTTGAGTGTTGCCTGTCGCACCCGTGAACGAGCCTTTCCTATGGCCGAACAGTTCCGATTCGATCAGGCTTTCCGGCAATGCGGCGCAGTTTAAGGTGATGAATGGCTTATCGGCCCGGGGGCTGGCTTGTTGGATGGCATTCGCAAGAATTTCCTTGCCGGTGCCTGTTTCGCCATTCAGCAATATGGTTACATCGGTAGCTGCGGCTATCTTGGCGTTACGGATTAACGCATCCAGTGCAGGGGATTGCCCTATGATCGACTTGAAATGATCCATGACTGCCTCTCTAATGTGTTGCATGTGTTGTTATTATGGCCATTGGGTTAAGCCAAGGCATGGCGGCCAGCAACGCCAGCGCAATCATGAACAGGCCAATGGTCTCTTTAAAGCGCTGCATCCGCGATAACCGTGTCAGTACACTGGTCATTATACCTACCCCCATCACAGCAGGTAAAGTGCCCAGGCCAAATGACAGCATGGTCAGGGCGCTTTTGGCGACATCGCCCGTAGTCAAGGCGAGCGCCAGGGCGGTATAGACTAAACCACAAGGTAGCCATCCCCACACCATACCAAAGAGGAAAGCCTGGGTAAGGTCTTTGACGGGGATAAGTTTGCGTCCGTAAGGTTCTATCCTTTTCCACAAATGGGTGCCCATTTTTTCAATATAAGCAAAACGCGGCAACCAACCCGCAATGTAGAAGCCTGCCCCCGCCATGATTAGCGCAGACAGTAATTGCAATATGCGGTAACCGTTGATGTCCGTGACGGGGGCAGGGATGAAAGACTCAACCACGCCCGCTATCGCACCCGCCAAGGTATAGCTGGTAATCCGGCCAAAATTGTAGTTGAACACAAACGGGATTAGCAGCCGTTTACTGCTGCGTACTTTCGGGCTTAGGCTTAAAGTGAGTGTGCCGATGATAGACCCGCACATGCCCACACAGTGCAAGCTGGTGGCGAGACCCATCGCAAAGGCGACCAGATACGATGTGGTAAAGGCGGGATCAAAGGTCATTGTTGAGTTGCTTGGAGCGATTTATATAAATATTTTTAGTGGCGTTCGGAACAATAGCTTTCTTAAATAAACTCAACAGGCGGGAAAACAATTTGCAGTGCAAAACTACGTTGGCACTATATTACCGGAAATCGGCAAATCATGAATGGTAAAATCTACCGAAACAACTTAAAACCAGGATTATGCACTCAATATTGATACAGATGTCTTTGCTCATGGCTAGCGGTATCGTCTGGCGAATCGTTGAACCGGAAGGGCTAGACGCAGAACAAACACGAAAGGTGCTGACCACGGTGGTATATTATTTTTTCTTGCCGGCAATGGTCTTGGAGGTTTTATGGACAGCCGATATTGGTTTGCATTCCCTCCAGTACACGGCGTTAGCGGTTGTCAGCATCTTGTTTGGTATGTTGTGCTTATGGACGGTCGGATCACTTTTTAAGGTTGAACACAGATGCCTGGGCGCCATGATACTGGCGGCGGCTTTTCCCAATATCACCTATCTGGGATTGCCGGTGTTAGAGCAAACATTTGGTAGTTGGGCGCGTTCTGTCGTCATCCAGATTGATCTTTTTGCAGCATCACCCTTATTATTTACACTGGGTGTAGTCGTGGTACGCCATTATGGCAAGGACACTTCCGGGATCCGGCAGCCAGTATGGTCATTTTTGAATGCACCGCCATTTTGGGCGGCGGGCATCGCGGTTTTATTAAACCTGAATGGTTTGGCAGCCCCTATCTGGCTGATTGGAACTTTAAAGCTCTTATCGGGAGCCGTCGTGCCATTGATGTTGTTTTCTTTAGGGCTGGCGCTAAGCTGGAAAGCCGTCAGGGTGCGGAATATCCCCTATATCATACCCGTTGTGGTCATAAAAATGATCCTGATGCCGCTGTTTGCAATTGTCCTGGTGGATCACACAGCTATGGCGAATAACTATAAGGCGGCGGCAGTGCTTGACCTGGCTATGCCCAGCATGGTTTTGGGCATTGTGCTATGCGACCGCTATCAACTGGACAGCTCACTTTACGCAATGGCCGTTACCGTGACCACGGCGTTGAGCCTGATTACGTTGCCGTTTTGGTATCAGGTATTGATGGCGAGATTTTAGCGTGAACCCAACCTTTGAAATTTTTTCGCAGGGTGAAGAAATAGTCACCGGACAAGTCGTTGATACCAATGCGGCGTGGTTGTCGGAACAGGCGGTAGCGATGGGTTTCAATGTCACCCGTCATACCGCCGTAGGGGACAAGCTGGAGGATTTGATACAGGTATTGCTGGACATTTCAAACCGTGCCGACTGTTGCATTTGTACGGGCGGATTAGGCCCCACCAGCGATGATTTGACTGCTGAGGCGGTTGCCAAGGCCTTTGACCTGCCCTTGGTATTCGACGGGATTGCATTTGCCCAGATACAACAGTTTTTCAATAGCCGAAACCGGCCTATGCCGGAGTGTAACCGCAAACAGGCCATGTTACCCCAAAGTTCTATAAGGCTTGCTAACCATATTGGCACAGCGCCTGGATTTGCGTTACAAAATGGACGGTGCTGGTTTGCTTTTATACCGGGCGTGCCATCCGAAATGCGGCATCTGTTTCTGGAACATATCCAACCGATGTGGGTAGACCGTTTTGTCTTGCGCCCCAGTAAGTTGATTACGATCAAAACCGTTGGCATAGGTGAATCCGACCTTCAAGAGCGGATAAACACGATTGAAATACCACCCCAAGTACAAATAGGTTTTCGCGCTGAACTCGGCGAAGTACAAACCAAACTATTATTTCCTGGCGACTATCCGCAATCACAACTCGAAAATCTGACATATTCAATTGCCGCGACGATAGGCGATACCGTGTTCGCAATTGAAGGCTTAGGGCATCATTCCGGTGATCTCGTTTCTGTGGTAGACCAGTTAATGACCGCAGGAGGCCATACGCTTGCCGTTGTGGAAATTGTCAGCCAGGGATTGCTGGCGGCAAAATTGATTGGGGTATCTTGGTTGTTAAGCGCTGTCTACGAGCAATCTGTAGAGAGGTTAACGCAACGGTTAGCAATTAATAACCTCGATGACCTTATTACAACCAGTAAGGCGATTGCCAAAGCGGTACAAAAAAATACTGGCGCTGATATGGTCTTAATACAGCTAACTTCCAGGGATTATTACATAAACCCGAATAACGATAAGGCTGTGACTGTCACCAGTACGCTGCTTGTTAATAGCGAATGTAACCAGACTGTCCGCACCATTGCCGGAGACATTAAGCGTAAACAACATCAGGCTGCATTATTGTCCCTCGATTTATTGCGGCGGTGCTTACAAGGCAAAGAAATCGTTTAGTGGAAGCTGGGTGCGGCTGCTGTTGCCTAGCCTTATTTCGTCTTAGGTTCTGTTGACATTTTATTGCCTAAACCAAATTCACAAAAACATAGGGTTAGGTTTAAGTACCGAAAGATGCATCGTCATTCCGGCATGGATTGGCGGCGAGGATTCCATATTCTCTTCCGCACTTCCTCCCTCCATGGAGGTCGCCGGAATCCAGGAGCCAAGGAAGGCATCCATGCCGTCTGGATGCCGTCACTCCCTGACGGCATGACGGTAATCGATTGATTTTCCGTTGATGAAATGTCAACAGAGCCTAGGTCGCAGGTAAAAAACAGCTTCCTTCAACACCTGGAGTAGCGAATAAAAAGCCCTTGGAATGTTCAGGTATAATGCCAGTTGAAAACAATACGAACCTACCCCAATGCCCTTATTACGCTTATCGAATATCTCCATCGCTTATGGAACCCATGCCTTATTTAACAAGGAAAATTTTCAGTTAGACATCGGCGAAAGGGTAGGGCTGCTAGGCCGTAATGGCGAAGGCAAATCCACCTTGATGAAGATCATTGTTGGAAATGTGCTTCCCGACGGCGGCGAAATCTGGCGAGAACCGGAATTAAAACTGGCGTGGCTGGAACAAGCGCCGGAATTGCCTATTGAAGCAACCATCTACGATGCCGTAGCAAGTGGCTTGGGCGAACTGGGTGCTTTGATTACGCGCTATCATGCCCTATCGCTAACGATGGATTATCACGACCCTAAAGCCTTGCATGAGTTGGGTGGATTGCAGCACAAGCTCGAAGCGGATAATGGCTGGCATTACAACACCAAAATAGAAGCTACGCTCAGCAAGCTTGGCTTACCTGCCGATGTAAATATCAAGGACTTGTCGGGCGGGTGGAAACGCCGGGTAGCATTGGCAAAGGTTTTGGTCATCGAACCGCAAGTGTTATTGCTGGACGAGCCGACCAACCATCTCGACTTTGAAAGCATAACCTGGCTGGAAGATCAGTTGCTTAACTTCGATGGAGCGGTTCTGTTTGTCACCCATGACCGTGCTTTTTTGCAAAAACTGGCAACCCGGATTGTCGATCTGGATCGCGGCAACTTGGTGTCATGGCAAGGGACTTATGAAGATTATCTGCGCCGCAAGGCAGCGGCGTTGGATGATGAAGCCAACCAAAATGCAGAATTCGACAAAAAACTGGCGCAAGAAGAAGTGTGGATCAGGCAAGGCATCAAAGCCCGGCGCACCCGCAACGAAGGCCGGGTGAGGGCGCTGGAAAAATTGCGCAAGGAGCGGGCGCAACGCCGGAACTTACAAGGCACCAGCAAACTGGCGTTTGATAGCGGTGATGCTTCGGGTAAAAAAGCCATCGAAGTCAACGATATTTGTTTTAGCTATCCTGACCGGCAAATAATCGATCATTTTTCCACGTTGATACAACGCGGTGACAAAATCGGCCTTATCGGCGCGAATGGCGCTGGCAAAACGACGTTGCTCAGGTTGTTACTTAAGCAATTAGAACCCGATAGCGGCGCTGTAGAGCATGGCACACGCTTGGAAATCGCCTATTTCGATCAACTCCGCGACCATCTTGATCCAGAGATGACGGTTGCCGATACCGTAGCCGATGGCAATGATTTTGTCGAACAAGCCGGTAACAAACGGCACGTCATGTCCTATTTGGCTGATTTCCTGTTTGCTCCGGCACGGGCGCGTTCACCTGTCAAAAGTCTGTCAGGCGGGGAAAAAAATCGATTATTGTTGGCTCGATTGTTCACCAAACCCGCTAATTTATTGGTAATGGATGAGCCGACCAACGATCTTGATCTTGAAACGCTGGAATTGCTGGAAGAAAAACTCGTCAACTATGCTGGCACCTTATTGTTAGTCAGCCATGACCGCGCATTCCTGGATAACGTCGTCACCAGTGTATTTGTGCTAGACGGTTCGGGTAAAGTGGAAGAGTTAGTCGGCGGTTACAGCGATTGGCAAAAGCATAAACAGCTTATCGCCAAAACCGAATCGGATAAAAAAAATCAGGACAGCAAAGCAAAATCGGATAAGGATATTGAAAACCTGAACGCCCCTAAAAACCCAACCAGAAAAAAACTCAGCTTTAAAGAGCAACAAGAGCTAAACAACCTGCCCGAATTGATTAACCAGCTTGAAACCCAGCAAGTAACATTAAACCAAAAGATTAATGCCGCCGATTTTTATAAAAATGACCAAACCGTTATTGCCAACACGCTGGCAGAACTGCATGCCACCGATGCTAAACTGGAACAGGTTTACCAACGTTGGGATGAACTTGAAAGTCAGCAATCAGCATAAAATCACATAAAAGACATTGCAACAAAGGACTTTCTGGCTTATCCTTGCCCGCCTTGCCATAGTCCAGTAAACACTGCGGGCGAGCAATCAATTCAATACCGGAGAGATGGCCGAGTGGTCGAAGGCGCACGCCTGGAAAGTGTGTATACGGCAACGTATCGAGGGTTCGAACCCCTCTCTCTCCGCCACTAAGTGATTCAACAAGGTTCAACAAAGCCAATAAAACCCTTATTTTACAGCACTTAAAGCCATTTTATTGACCAATGAAGTGCAATAAGATGTATTGACATCCACGCTCAAACAGGTATAACATTTGGTATAACTTCACCATGTATAACCTCAGGTATACCAATGTATCATTCGGACAGAGTTGCATATACCAAAAATGCCGCCAAAGCCGCAGCGGGTAAGGCTTTGGCTTTTTTTGATGGTCAAGGGGTTCTGTCTTGGCATAACTTTCATGTGATCCCATCGACAGATACCAATTGGTATACCTTCACATTGCCCATTTGAGGTATACCAAAATGCCACTATCAGATACCGCCTGCAAGAACGCACACCTGAACGAGAAAGCCAAATTAGGCAAAGCGTTTACTTTATCGGACAAGAAAGGGTTATACCTATTGGTTAAGCAAAATTCCGCTGGATGGTCAAAGTTGTGGCGGCTGAAATATCGGTTCAACGGTAAAGATTGCCTTATGTCGCTTGGTGTTTACCCTGATACCAGTTTTCAACAGGCTGGTGAGAAGCGGGATAAAATCCGCAAACAAATAGCCCAGGGGGTAAATCCAGCCACAACCCGCAAGATAGAAAAAGCTGGCAGCACCGAAAACACCTTTGAGGCTATCAGCAAAGAATTTATGGAAGCCAACAAACAACGTTGGAGCTCGGCTCACCATAAACACATCCAGGAATGTTTTGAACGGGATGTTTACCCCTGGCTAGGCAACAGGCCGCTTAAGGAATTATCCGCCGTTGAAGTGTTGGCTACCTTACGACGGATAACAGCAAGGGGAGCATTAGAAACCGCCGCACGTACCAAGCAATTCATGGGGCAGGCAATCCGGTACGGGATCGCCACGGGCAGGGCAGAGCGGGACGTAACCCAAGACTTGCGCGGCGCGTTACCTTCCCCTGTGAAGGGGCATTATCCCGCCATAACAGAACCCAAACCGTTAGGGCAATTGCTCAGGGATATTGATGCGTATGGCGGTAATTTTGTCGTACGCACGGCGTTACAGTTGCAGCCCTTGATTTTTGCACGGCCATACAATCTGGCAGCGGCGGAATGGTCAGAATTTGACCTGGACGCGGCTGAATGGCGGATCGCGGCGGATAAGATGAAGATGAAAGATGCCCATATCGTACCCCTAAGCACTCAGGCCGTGGCATTGCTAAAGGACATCCACCCGTTTTCAGGCCACCAACAATACGTGTTTGCCAGTAACCAAGGCAAGAATGGCGAAAGGCACATAAGCAGGGAGTCCATAGGCAAGGCAATCCGACGCATGGGCTACCAAGGGCAACACACCGCGCATGGCTTTAGGACTACTGCCAGTACGCTACTGCATGAACAAGGCTTTCACTCTGACATGATCGAAAGGCAGCTTGCCCACGCTGAACAAAACAAGGTAAAGGCCGCTTACAACCGGGCGCAACATTTACCAGAACGCAAACAAATGATGCAAGCCTGGGCAGATTACCTGGATGGCTTGAAGAACGGGACGGACGTTATCCCGTTCAAGCACAAACAAGGATGATTCATGGACAGCCAACCCGCTTTTGATGGAATCAGGACACCTAAAGCCCCTTACTTTGTTAATGACAAAAACGGCCTGTACAAAGCAAAAAAACCACTAACGGCGGAACAGATTATCGACTTTGCCAAAATCCTTTTGGCAGACCGTTTCAAGCCAGGGCAACCGTTCGATAATCCATACGTGGTACGGGAATGGTTAAGGCTTGAATACCAGGACCTGGAACATGAAATCTTTGCCTGTTTGTTCCTGGATAACGGGAACTGCCTGATTGCCCATGAAATACTGTTCAGGGGTACGATTGGCGCGGCTAGTGTCTATCCACGCGAGGTGGCAAAACGGGCGTTGCAGCTTAACGCGGCGGCGGTCATATTCGCCCACAACCACCCTTCTGGCAAGCCTGAACCAAGCAATGCAGACAGGATGATTACAGACAAACTCCAACAGTGTTTGAGCCTGTTAGACATCAAAACCCTGGATCATTTAATCGTTGCCAAGCAAGGCACTTGCTCATTTGCCGAACATGGCTGGGTTTGACCATGACGCGGCAAAAACACCCTAAAAAAACGCTTTCAGCACCAGCGAAATGACACCCGCAAGCAAAACGCCCATCATCCATTTAAGGACAGCTAAATCGGTATTAATTGGGGCTAACTTAATATCAAGATAATCTTTGGTGACAATTGATTCTTGCGCTTCGGCTATCACGCGCACAATAGTTTCCGCCTGTTTTTGCTCTATCCCTGACTTAACAAGTTTTTCAACCAGCTCTAAAGTGTCAAAAGTTACGGTAGCCATAAGGAAGCGGGCAATAATAGATAGTCAAACAATGTCATAACGTACCATGTGGCACTATGACACACAAGACACTAGGATGATTCCAACAGCAAGAAATTTTAGTACAATAACAACCATCAAGGCACAACGGGCTATTCCCATGAATGCAGTCCCAACCGATTGAGAGGCAGGCGATGAGCATAAATTACCAAGACATAATCACCATCGAACCCGGCAAACGTGGCGGCAAGCCCTGTGTTAGGGGATTGCGGATCACCGTTTATGACGTGCTTTCCTGGCTTGCGGACGGCATGGCAAAAGCCGAAATCATTGATGACTATCCAGAATTGACTGACAGCGACATACAGGCTTGCCTGAGATTCGCGGCGGAACGCGAACACAACCTGTCCAGCATCAAAAGCGTGTGAAGCTGCTTTTGGATGAAAACTTGTCACGGCGGGTCGTGCCGTTTATTTAAGACATCTACCCAGGATCAACGCAAGTTGCCCTCGTTGGGCTGGAACAACAAGGATGATAGGGCGATAAGGCAATATGCCGTTGATTACGGGTATGTGATTGTTACCCATGACGCTGATTTTTACGAACTCAATGTGCTTTATGGGCAGCCGCCGAAAATTATCTGGCTGAAAACAGGCAACCAATCTAAAGCCACCATTATCAGGGCATTGCTGGATAACCAAAGGGCAATAAAGCAAGCCTTGACCGTAGAAAACAAATCCTGTATCGAAATATACAGGTAAAATAACTTTTGACCGGATAGCCTTCGCGGGGCAACAAGCGGGATTCGTCCCCCGTTTCCGGTCAATCCTTTCAGGACGGCTTATCACTTTGGACGGGGTGAAGATGCCAAATAGAACGTTTCACAAGGCCGATTGATGCGCTTTATACGTACAGGCGCGTTAGTAAAGCCATTCAATTTTTCAATAGGACAGCGCGAAATCATCATTAGTAAGTTTTCTAAAGAATACCAAGAACACCGGCTTGTTAGCATCAACGGGTTCTTAATAAAAGCCGAAAGCATCATAGAGTTCTGGTATGACCTGCCCCACCAGAACATGACCCCACTACCGGACTATAAAGAACGGCTTAAGGAGATTAACACTACGACCATCCAACTTTTAAAACAACTTGAACGTTTACCAGAGGATTGTTGCGAACTCTTAAACGCTGAATCTATGGCAGCGCTTCACTATCATTCAGAACAATTCGACATTCATGACATTATCGAAAACTTGACAGGAACAACTCCAAAACTTCTATCCCTGGAACAACTTGAACCGCTATTGATTGAATGCCTAAAGGTTTTGGAAGCATCAACAAGCACTTGCCTTACAAAAGCATCTAACCCCGCTAAACCGGGCGTGGATCGAACTAAAGTTAAATTGTTGGTTAAATATCTAATTGAGGCTTATTATCAACAGTTTGCCGAAAAAATTACGTACAGCAAGGAAAGTAATTTTTTTGTGGCGGTATCTAAAGGTATCGCAAAAGTTTTAGATGTTGAAATTGGATACAAATTGATTAATGAGGTTCTTGTCAATACTCCTTTCAAAGAAAAATTCGAATAAAGGAGCATACACTTACCCATTAAAGTTTGCTTTGATATACAGAATATCAATAACACACCAAGAGGTGTCATATGGCAAACACAACCCCCACAACAACCCCGCTACCCCCAACCGGATTTTTGAGGCTTGCCCAAATTGTAGGCAACCCCAAGACAAACACCCCCCCATTGATCCCAATTGCACGGACCAGCTTTCTAAACGGCGTTAAATCGGGCAAATACCCCAAGCCAATCAAGCTAGGGCTAAGGACAACGGCCTGGAAAGTTCAAGACATCAAAGACTTGATCGAAAATATAGGCGGCGCGGCATGACACGGATTACAACAGCCGCCAACAGGCAAACCGAACGGGCATAAAAAACCCAGCACCTACCTACTAAGTGCCAGGTATTTGTGTTCCATACCGCTATCAGACAGGGGTTATTATACCCAAAAAGCGGCTGGATGCACACCTGGCAGAGGATATTTGTATGCAAAGTAAAGCTAATAAGCCCGCCGCTTATGAAATCATTGACGCTTTTAAGGCTGATATGAACATTGTTACAGACGATCCCATCATTGCCGATGGTAAATTACACCGCTGCCACATCAACGGCCACAAAAGCGGTACGCTAAATGGCGCGTATGTCCTGCACCTGGACGGCACACCCGCCGGGTATTTCGAGGACTTCACCACCGATATAAAGACTAACTGGAAACTGGAAGGCAGCGAGCGACAGCCCATTGACCACGAAGCTCAAAAACAGATCGACGCAGCCAAGACCGAACGCGCTAAACAACGGCTAATCAAGGAACAAAAAGCAGCCAGAACAGCTAATTACATCTACCCTAAAGCCCCGTTAGCTGATCCCGGCAACACCTACCTGATCCGCAAGGGCATACAGCCCCACGGCGCGAAACAAGGCTATAACGGGGCATTAATCTTGCCTTTGTACGACGCCAAGAATGACCTGGTTAGCCTGCAATTCATCCATCCCGACGGCACAAAGCGTTTCCTCAAAGGCGGAAACAAAAAGGGCTGTTTTTGGTGGATCGGGCAAAAAACCGACACCGTGTGTGTCGGTGAAGGCTTTGTCACTTGTGCAAGTATATTTGAGGCCACAGGGTATCTAACCGTCATCGCCTACGATGCTGGCAACTTGGAAGCGGTTGCAAAAATCATCCGGGATCGGCAACAGGCCGCCAACATAGTTATCTGTGCTGATAACGATGAATCGGGGGTAGGGCAAGAAAAGGCCAACAGAGCAGCCCACGCTGTTAATGGCTTGGTGGCCTTCCCGCCCATTCCAGGGGACTTCAACGACTGGGCAAAACAAATCCAAGGGGGCGGCGATGGCTGATAAGACCCCACCGGATAACCCGATAACAGAAACCATCAAGAAAGCCGAAAAGCCCAAACTCAAGGGTATTGATGGCGGCAAAGCTAAGGAAACCCTACAAGACAGCAACCCGAATGATGTGATCGAATGGAAAAGCAAAAGTGGCGATTACCAAATCATCAACGGCGCGTTTAATCAAATCCGGCCAACACGGGACGGCACAGCCAAAATCAAGCTGTGCAACTTCACTTGTGAAATTACCGAGGAAATCACTTATGAGGACGACCTGAACGACAAGGCTTTTTTCCGCATTAGCGGCAAACGGCAAGACGGCTTGCCACTGCCAACGGTTGATGTGATTTTGACAAAATTCAATATGGGCAATTGGATAACCGAGGCGTGGGGTTCACGCGCAATTGTTTATAGCGGGGTAACAAAAAGAGAAAACATCCGGGTTTTTATCCTGGTTTACTCAACCCGCAATAGGGACATACCCCGCCAACACGTCTACGGTATGACTGGCTGGAAAAATATTGATGGCGCGTGGTTTTACCTGACCGGATCGGGTGCGATTGGTGAAAATGGGCTTGATACGGGCGTTCAGGTTGATTTAGGCGGCGGCCACATGGCTAAGTACAGCTTGCCAGAGCCACCCACACCAGAACAACTCAAGGTTGATAGTGCGGCACTCGATGATTTGTTTAATATTTGCCCAAACCGCCCGGAAATAGGCGCGGTAATGTTGGCAGCGGTGACTAGGGCAGTATTAGGCGAATGCCAACTTACCGATTTTGCCATTTTTATTCAAGGTCAAACCGGATGGGGAAAATCATCATGCGCGGCTATTGCGTCTGCATTCTTTGGCAGCTTTGATACCCGTAGTTTACCCGCCAATTTTTCCGATTCCGACTCAGACATGGAAGCAAAAGGCCACCAAATTAAGGACGGGGTTTATGTAATTGATGACTTTAAACCCGCTACAAACGCGGTTGAGGCAACGAAGTTATACCAATCACAGTAAGTTTTCTTATCAATAGTATGGGGTTATAATTCCACTTTAAAGTAAAACCTAAAGATGGGAGGCACCTATCGCCCGACCAAGACGATTACCCGAAGCGCTGCAGGCG
>NZ_JBKKBJ010000096.1:0-8704 GCF_046714055.1 Methyloglobulus sp.
ACCACGCGTTGCAATACAGCTAACGCCTATTGCGCCCTAGGGTTGCGCCATATCGGGTAGGCTATATTCCTTGACTTCCTGCATAGCGGAACTATGCTTATCTTGTCGGCTTTTAACGGCAAGTGGCCTTGGGTTATTTGAAGTTAAAAATTTGTATTCCGCAATTGCCATGGCGTAGGGATGGCGGTTCCGTGCAACGGTCTCATAACTTTAACTATAACTATATTGTTTCTGTGAAATACGACTATTCATTCCTGATTGATTCAGCGAGACATCTGCTTTTGCGCAGTATTGTGTTTAGTTCCGGCTATCGCGTCTGGACAGCTTCCGTTGCTTCGTGGAATGCCGGGTGCTGTGAACTTGGCCTGTTAATTGCCGTTCCTCCACAAGTTCCCAGAATCCATTCAGCGGCAAATCGATTTAATGCGCTCGCATCGATGGGCAGATTGCGAAGACGCTTATTGAGCTTGACCAAGTTTATCTATTTATCGCGGAACCTCAATGCTGCCGCCTAACGACTATATCCCTGTTATGGCGCGTTTTGCCGCCGGAACGCTGCAAGTATTTGTGCTTACCCTCTTCCGGTTACAGCGGGTATTGCTGCTGTCCGTCATTATTTTATTACCCAACGCGACACTCCAGGCAGGCGATTTGAAACCAATGCTATTAGATTCAAACGGACAAGCAAAGCGTTATTCATCGGAGACGGTGCGCGAAATTTTCTTTATGCGCCTGGGTTCCTGGCCTGACGGTTCGCCTATCCATGTGTTCGTCCTGCCTGACAATCACCCGCTGCACGCCCGGTTTGCGAAAGAAGTCTTGGGGGTTTACCCATTTCAATTGCGCTCTGCTTGGGATCGCATGGTTTATTCAGGTACCGGCGTGGCTCCTACAACAGTTGAAACACCAGAGGAAATGCAGATGCGCATCAAACATACGCCAGGCAGCATTGGCTATATAGGTCAATAAGGAGAATATCGATGAAATCAGTGTATGGACTATTTAGCCTGAGAAATACAGCCCCCAGGGTGATGCTCGCCGTATTGACTTTACTGTTACCGTTTAATGCAACAGCGCTGGAATGGCATAACGGCGACTGGCAATTGCATGGTTTTTTAAGCCAAGGCTTTACCTATACGGATCATAACCAAGTTTTTGGAACTAGCCAGGATGTCAGTCTGGATTACAGGGAAATGGGTGTCAATGCCTCTGTCAAGCTGTTGCCCAATCTACTGATCTCAGCGCAAGGATTATACCGGGATACCGGCGCATCGGACGCGCTGGGGGTACGGCTTGATTTTGCCCAGGTTGATTATAGCGCTCCCTTATTGGATTCCTCGTTGGTACTGGGTGTCCGAGGCGGCCGGGTAAAAGTTCCGTTTGGCCTGTACAATGACAGCCGAGACATGGTCTGGACACGCCCGACCGTGCTGTTGCCGCAGTCCGTCTATTTCGATACCCTGGGCTTACGCCAGGCGATGATTTCAGCCGATGGCGGCGTATTGTACGGTCGTTATACTCACGGTGAGCACCGGCTCAACTTGGAATTCATGACAGCCCAACCGCAGGACAATGTGGGCGGCGCCCCTGCGTTCTTGACGGGAATGCCGAATGCGCAAGGCAAATTGGATGGCCGCGCCATGTTTATTGGGCGAGCCCTTTACGAATGGATGGGGGGACGCGGACGACTCATGTTTTCAGTCGTAGACCTGGATCGGGATTTTAGTTCCACGTCGCCTACCTCGCCTTCAGGCAACATCCAGGCGACGTATCCCTTGTTTTCCGGTCAGTACAACGCAGAGCGCTGGTCGCTGACTTCTGAATACGGCTGGATTGACAGTAAACGCTCGGATTTTTTTCCGGTTACGTTAAAAAATACCACAGAGAGCTTTTATGTGCAGGGCGAATACCGGTTTAAGCAGGATATTACAGGTGTGCTGCGTTATGATGTTTTTCATGTAAGCCGCGAAGACCGCGATGGCAAGGCGCTTTCGCAACTGACCGGGCTACCCCGCCATCGTTTCTATGCCAGGGATCTGACCGTTGGAGCACGCTGGGAATTCGCCCGCAATTTTTTGCTCGCAGCAGACTATCACTATGTCAACGGCACAGCCTGGCTTAACGCAAAAGACAATCCGGATTTGATGAACGGCGGCGGCGACCCCAATTGGAGCCTCTTCACCATGATGCTGTCTTTCCGCTTTTGAGTCGTCGAATGGCGAATAAAAATTATAACAACATTGGCAAGCCGAGCTTTGTCAGCTTACATAGAAAATGGCTGATATCGCTTAGTTTACTGCTGATTGTCATGAGTGCGGCTTTTGGCACCCTGAATTACTGGTATCTAAAGGTTCAAGTCAAAACCCAGCAGACGGCGAGCCAGGCCGCTTGGCGGGCGGAATTCAAGGGCCTTATCGAACATTCGGTCGACCGTTTGCAGCGTCTCAGTATCGTACTCGCATCCCTGGGTAAATTGACCGAGCAACTCAATAACCCCAGCGCATCCATCACAACGGCAGAATTGGAGGAACAGTTCTCCAGTGTGCGTTATGAACTGGATGTTGAAAGGATCATGGTTTTCGATAGGGATGGACACACCCGATGGAATTGGTCGTCGGACAACAACAGTCAGGTTTCTATGCAACCCATGATAGACGCTATTGTCCGCGTACAAAACACTGAGCAGCCGGAAACGCTGCTGGACTGTCAAGCCCAATGCGCACTGAATACCGTGATGCCCCTGTTAGAAGACGGTAAACATGCCGGGTATATCGGGTTGAGCCAGAGAATTACTGACCTTGTGGTAGAGTTTTCGACGGCGACAAGCGTCGATATCGGCATATTGATTCCTGCCGGGAACGAGACCGAAAAAACGTTCCCGCGTTGGCGGCTACACACAGCGGCGTTAACCCATGCCACGACACTTAAACCTTTGGTGGAATACCTGTCCGAACGGTATGCCTCGCCTACGGATGTCCCCAGCGGTGCAGACCTGCCCTGGAATGGAGAGTTTTACGCCTTCAATACGCTCCCCCTGAATGGCTTTATCAAGGGCGTAAACGGCTATCTTGTTTTTATATCCAATGTTAGCGATACGACTTCCGCATTAGAGCGGTCCAACCAAACCAGTTTTCTGTTGATGGCGGTGTCTTTGTTTTTTGCGGAAGTTTTTCTGTTCCTGTTCTTGCGGCGGCCGTTACGCCGTCTCGGACACTTGGCCAGAACCTTGCCGATGGTTGCGCAGGGCGGTTATCACGATGCTTATAAGCGGCTCGACATACAGGGGCGTTTATCGGGCACTCGCGATGAAATCGACATTCTTTACGAGTCATCATTCGATTTGACCCGTCAGATCGAGGAAAGCCAGCTTGCACTGGCATCCGATAGGGACTTTATTCAAGGTCTTCTGGATAGTGCGCAGGTCATGATCCTGACGCAAACCCATGCCGGTGAAATTCATACGGTAAACCGGTATATGTCGCAGTTGTTAGGGCAGTCGTTAGAAAATCTAAAAGGGCGGTTGTTCATCGACCTCATCGAAAACGATAAAGGTAAGGAGCATTATGAAAGCAACCGGGTCAGTCTTTTTTCCGACTCACTACATCGCCTCGGACATGAAGCTCCCATCATCGACGCTAAAGGCGAACTGCGTCACATCATTTGGAACCATACTTATTTAGGCCAGACACATAATGATGATGTTGCCGTACTGTCAGTTGGCCTGGATGCCACCGATCGAATTTTGGCCGAAAACCGCAGCCGCTGGCTGGCTCACCATGATCCTTTAACGGGCCTAGCTAACCGGCTCTGCTTTCATGAAGACCTGGTACGCAGTTTTGCCGATTCGGTCCGTAGCGGTATCACCAGTGCATTGATGCTGCTCGATTTGGATTATTTTAAGACGGTCAATGATACCAGCGGCCATGCAGCAGGCGATGAATTGCTTAAGGTTCTGGCGAATGAACTGCGTACGCGCACACGTGCGTCGGATTTAGTCGCCCGCTTAGGGGGTGATGAGTTTGCCGTGCTGATGCCTAACACAGGGCGAACTGGCGCGGAGGCGTTTGCCAAATCCCTCTACGAGCGTCTTTCGGGGCAACTATTTCAGTTCGGCAATAAGGAATACCGGATATCGGTCAGCATTGGCATAGCGCTCATGCCCCTGCATGGCGAAAATATAGAAGAGTTGATGGTTAATGTGGATGCGGCGATGTACGAGGCGAAAAAAGGCGGCCGTGGGCGATACCACTTCTTTTCAACGGCTCAGGATGATAAATATTGCCTGCCTGAGGAAAGGAGCTTGTTGACGGGATGATCGCGAGCGGACAATTGATTGGGGCGGGCGGGATGAGCAGCACACATCCGGGGCTACGATCACTCCTAATCATAGGCTGAATGGTTACTTTATTTTTGGTGAGTCATGTTAGACCGCCATGAAACATAGTGTTCCTTTACAATCCCAGGATGCTGAATGTCGGAATTAGCAGTTGGTTCGGATGTGGTGCTAGTCGGGTTTGTAAACTGAGAGCCCCATTTTATCGGGTCGTCCGCAGACGATGGCCCCAGTTTATTCGTTTAATTTATGCAGCTAATATGGATATGATCGATTTTCCCAAACTTTATTGCCCCTACTCCCCGCAAATCAATAACCATGTGGAAGCTGTCCACCGACATACCCTGCAATGGGCAGTGGACATAGGCTTGTTTGCACGGGCTGACAAACACTACCAACGCTTTGAAAAGGCTCAGTTTGCCTGGCTCGCCGCACTCACCCAGCCCTATTCCCAACTTGAGGATCTAGAATTGACGGCTGACTGGCACACTTGGCTATTCGCCCATGATGATATTGTGGATGCGACGGCCATTGGCAGTGACCCCAAGCAAATCGGAGCCATACATACGCGCCTCATCAAGATATTAGAAGGGGATAGACCGAGTCAAAATGATAGCGCCCTGGCTCATGCGTTGGCTGACATTCGTCAACGGATTATGAACAGAACCAGCCTCACCTGGGCTGAACGCTTCATTTATAGCGTGAAGCAATACTTTCAAGGGAACAATTGGGAAGCAGCTAATAACCATGAAAATATTACGCCAGACCTGACGACCTATGTGAAATTAAGACAACACACTGGCGCTGTGTTTAGTTGTTTCAACATCATTTATTTGACTCTTGACCTATCTCCGCAGGCATGGTTTTTGGAGCATCTTTATGTGCAGCAGTTGGCAATAATGGCCAACCACCACATTTGTTGGGTCAATGACATCATGGGATTGCAAAAGGAAATCCGCGAAAACAATATGAACAATCTGGTCTTGGTTTTGCAAAAGACGTACAACCTGACGCTGGGTGAAGCAGTCAGCCAAGCCATTAACTACTGTGACCAGGAGATGGCGGCATTTGTTAAATTGGAAAAACGCCTGCCACACTTTGATCCTGCAGAGCAAATTCAGTTGGCAGGCTATCTCTATGCCCTACATGCCTGGATGGGGGGCCATATCCAATGGTATAGGGAAACTGGGCGCTATAGCGAATTCGACCCGGATTTGAAAGGTTTAAGCCCTTTAATATTAGCTGTTCAACCGCAAATGACCGATGTCGGGACCGGTCATTTGCGAAACCAATAAAATTAGGTTCCGTTTGTCCCACCATTTCCCAGGCAGGGTAGCCCGGATGGAGTTTTTGCGGAATCTGGGGGCAAACGCTGATTTTTCCGTATTTCACTGCGTTTCATCTGGGCACTGGCTGTTTCGGCCTATACTATGATTTGTCATTAGTAGAGTTGCCGCTATTGGCCTTATAATCAGGCGCATTTGCATTATCGACACAAACGCGCTGTAACAATGCCTAATCAAACGTTTCCTAATAACGTACCTACCCTCAATCATAGGCTGATGGCGCTCTATGGCCTGCCTCATCTAACCCACTCGATGGTGTTATTGCCCCTGGTACTGTTTATCCCTTCTTATTATGCAGATGATCTGGCGTTACCGCTAGCAAGCGTGGGGATGGCGATTGCAATTTCACGATTGTTGGATGTCTTTACCGACCCCATTATGGGCATCCTGAGCGATCGCTGGCATACGCGCTGGGGGCGGCGTAAACCCTGGTTAGTTTTAGGCACCCCTTTATTGGTACTGTCTACCTGGATGGTTTTTGTGCCTGGCGGAAAGGTATCTGTTGTTTATCTTTTTATCTGGACTAGCCTGCTGTTTTTGTCCTTTGATATATTCGATTTACCTTATAAAGCCTGGGGCGCCGAACTTTCAACTGATTATAAGGAACGCTCGCGAGTTGCTGCCTGGCGGGAAGCCTTTGGCGCTTCCGGGCATATCTTTTTTCTGCTGATACTCATGGTGATGGGGTTCCTGGGTTATCACGGCAATCGTGAGCAGCTTCTGGTCATCGCCTTGATTATCTGCATCTGCTTGCCGCTGTTTGTGGCTTTAGCTGTGTCCAAAGTGCCGGAAAGACCGCCGGAGCAATTAAACGGCCCCTCCCACCTCGGTTGGTCAGGGATGAAGCTAGTATTCCGTAACCAGGCTTTTATAAGGACGCTGATCGCACTCGTCCTGTTTGGAACAGGGCTGGTGATACAGGCCACTTTACATAAAATGGTCTTGAAGCATATTGTAGGAAGGTCGGAACTGTTTTCCTCCATGATTCTTGCCGAAACTTTTACGTCGCTGGTGGTTTTGCCAGCATGGGTATGGCTTTCCGACCGCATAGGTAAGCACCGGGCATTAACCTTTGCGGGAGCATGGGTCGGCTTGTGGGGGTTGGCATTACCACTGGTTGGTCATGGCGATATTGAGTTGTATGTGACGCTGATCGTATTTCGCGGTAGTAGTCTGGCAGCTATCATTTTCTTGTCGAACTCGATAGCTGCTGACGTTATCGACCATGATACGGTGGCCTCCGGTCACCAGCGCACGGGTTTCTATTTCTCGCTTTGGGGTATGGCGATCAAGATGGCTATCGGTCTGGGCGTTTTTCTAGGAACCACCTTGCCCTCCCTGTACGGCTTCGAACCTTCGGCGGCTAGCCATAGTGGCGCTACTGAATTTGCCTTGATGAGAATTTATGGCTGGCTGCCTTGTTCCATTATGCTGTTGGCCTTCCCTTTGCTATGGAACTATCCCATTACCCGGGAGAAACAACAAGAACTGCGGGCTCAAATTGAGGCCAGGCGCAAGTAAGGTGTGAAGGGGACATCGTGAGAATTGCGCTGATCAGCGATGCCTGGCATCCTCAAGTTAATGGGGTTGTCACGACCTTGACCAATACGGTCGCGACATTGAAAACGCTGGGTCACGAAGTCGGGCTCATCACCCCCGATCGTTTTAAGGCCTACCCGTGGCCGGGCTATCCCGATGTTGGCTTGTCCTTTCTTTGCGGTCCCCGGTTGCGGCCCATTATCAAGGCATTTAAACCGGATGCCATCCATCTGGTCACGGAAGGGCCAATCGGTTACGCTGCCCGCCGCTATTGCCGCGAATTCGGTTACCGCTATTCCAGCTCTTATCTAAGTCAATTCCCGGAATATTTTAAGCTACGCATCGGTTTTCCTGTGTTGATAAGCGAAGCTTACCTACGCTGGTTTCACAGTGAAAGTGATCGGGTCATGGTAGCGACGGCATCCCTGGAAAAGGAAATGCACCAAAAGGGCTATTTGCGTTTGGCTCGTTGGTCGCGGGGCGTAGACACCGAGCTGTTTCGCCCACGTACAAAAGATTTTATCAAAGACCAACGCCCCATCTTTATGTTCACCGGCAGGGTAGCCATCGAAAAAAATATCGAAGCCTTTCTGAAGCTGGATCTTCCTGGAACCAAATATGTCATCGGCGATGGTTCCAATAGAGACCTACTGGCAAAAAAATATCCGGCTGTCCGTTTCACTGGTTACCAGCAAGGCGAAAACCTGGCGCGTTTTATGGCAGCCGCCGATGTCTTTGTTTTTCCTAGCCTGACCGATACTTTCGGGGTCGTCCTGTTGGAAGCGTTAGCCAGTGGCGTTCCGGTTGCGGGCTACCCGGTCCAAAGCTGCAAAGATGTGATCACGGACGAACAAGTCGGAATTTTGAGCGTAGACCTACAGTATGCCGCCATGACGGCATTGTCATTAAATCCGCAAACCTGCCGACGTTACGCGCTGGAATATACCTGGGAAAAATGCACACAGCAATTTGTGGACAATCTTGTCCCGATGGTTTGATATATTTTTGACATCAAACCGACCACTTGGAGAAATTAATCCTCCTTTGTCAACACTGTAAGGCGTAGTCCACACGGTACATTACCATAGCGTTACCTGATTACGTATAAGATTCAGCCACGTTAGAAACTGCAAGCAGTGCGAAGCACCTGATTTAATGACCTTCACAATTTTTTTGAGTTGAATAATCGGATAAAAATGTGAGAAATTCGATTTTTTATTAGTCATTAAATTTTCGGTTGCATTGCCATTTATAATAAATACATATAAATCAATTGGGTATAGAAGGCCGCTTCTTGTTAAAGTTGGCTGAAAGTTCTACGTAATCAGGAAATCTTTTTATCGCCATCGATTGGTTCGCCATGGGTACTACTTATGCCGAGGTTCGTTTGGTTAATACCATGACGGTACTTGAAAATCTCATTGCCTCTAATCTTGGCGAAAGTGACATGTGTAATGGTCAACTAAAACCGGACACTTTCTTAAGC
>NZ_JBKKBJ010000097.1:0-3163 GCF_046714055.1 Methyloglobulus sp.
TCGCCAGCCAACCCGACACCATCCGAAATCTTTGCTCCCGTAAATGGGCTTTATTAATATGATAATCTATTGGGATTGGTATAATCTCGCAACTAAGAGCTAAACATGCCGACTGGCGAACGACCGAACTTTGTCGGCATGAAACGCTCAACGCGCTGATAACCTAGACGCGGAGTTTTGATGCTTGAATAATGCCGAGGATTGCCTTAAACGATGCCAATCGTTTTATTGCGGCAGATTACAATCGGGCGGGTGGGATTTTCGGAACCAACCGAGGATAATGCAGAAAACTTTTTTTACCCCCGACCAAATCCTTGGCAATAACCAGATCATCAATATTACAAACAATACCAGTGCAATCAAGAAGAAAACCGGATGATTGACGCTCGCCCAAACGCCAGCGACAACAGCAACATCCTCCCCAACCGACGCAATCCAGTTGCTAAAGGGTTCCGGCGAGGCATTAATCAGCACTCGGGTACCTGCTTTGGTGGCATGTGTGCTAGCCGCAAGGCTACCACCCAGTAATGCGGCGGCGATTTCAACGGCAGGATTTAAGTCTCCCACCGCGCCAGCAGCCAGCATCGCCCCGGCGGGAATGCGGATAAATGTATGTATCGTATCCCAGCCGGTATCTACGCCTGGGGTTTTATCGACAAAGAATTCAATGAAATACATGATTCCGGCAGCACCCATTACCAACGGATTTGCCACGATTTGTAAATCCGGCGGCAAATCGATATTGCCGCTATTGGCAAGAAACCCTAAGGTCAACAAAGTGGCATACAGATTAATTCCGCTAGCCCACGCCAAGCCCATAGTCAACGCCAGTGTTGCCGTTATTTGATCGAGTGCTTCCATTATTTAGTCTTCATGTTGATAATCGCATTTAGCCTAACATACTGATTGTGAATAGTAGCTAAACGATATTGACTGCCTGGCCGAACAATTCCCACACGGGTTTTATATGGGTCGGCAATGGTGCAAGCCTGCCTAACTCGACCCATTGGTTTGCCGGACTGTGAAAATCGGATCCAACGGAACCTGCGAGTTCAAAATCGTTCGCGAGTGTGGCCGCCAATTTGATTTCATCGGCGCTGCACCTGCCGGTCACCACCTCTATTCCTTGCCCCCCAGCTTGTTTGAATGCGGTAAGCAAGCGTTTCATCCAATTCGCCGACAATTTGTAGCGGAGTGGATGCGCCAATACCGCTACGCCACCCGATTGGGTAATCCATCTGAGAGCTAAATCCAACTCTGCCCAGACCGTAGCCACATAAGCGGGTTTGTCCTTGGCTAGATAACGGTCGAACGCTTCCTGTTGGCTGGAGACATGGTTTTGCGATACCAGAAAATCGGCGAAATGGGTGCGGGTAATCATGCTGTCCCCGGCGGCCTTGGTGACTGATTCCAGTGCTCCGGGGATACGCTTATTTTCCAGCTTGGCAGCAATTTTCCCTGCCCGTTCAAGGCGAATAACTTGTAGATTACGAATCGCCTCAAGCAATGGCGGATAATGTGGATCAATGCCCAATCCGACGATATGAAAACTTTTATCCTGCCAGCTTGCAGACAGTTCTATACCCGCAATCAGTTTAATATTCGCCTTGCTTGCAGTCGTTTGCGCTTCCTCATATCCAGCCGTCGTATCATGATCGGTTAAGGCCAACGCGGTCACGCCTTGTTCATGCGCCCGTTGCACCAATTCGGTTGGTGACAATACGCCATCCGAAGCCGTTGAGTGGCAATGAAGATCATATTTTTCAGTCATAAGCCGTTAGATAGGCGCGAGAAGTTGCAAGATTATACCACTATTGAATATGCAGAGATGTGTTGACTGTCCGCTCATTCTGGCTAATTGATGTGCCGTTTAACTTGAATCAGTTTAAAATTCACTACCGTTCAATACCAGGTAGAACTAGGAGAGCATCTTGACAGAACCGGTACGCCAGCGAAGATCGGCTTATGCCCGTTTCTCTAACGCCCTGAATGCAAACCAGCAAGAAAACACCCAAAATCAGGACAAACTGGAAGCAAGCAAAAACAATTGGATGATTCCTCCACCAATTAAGATCGGCCTGATGAATTTGGTTTATAATGTGATGCACTTGGTGCAGGTAGATTAAGCGCGACGCGAAACCAGGCAACCGAACTTTGATGGACAAGCACAGGGAAGCTGTGCTTGTTGGGGCATAACTTAAGGGGGAAATCCCTCGGCAAAAAGGGCTTTGCAACAGGGATCGGCTTCGAAATGCCCGGATTTTGGAAAAACCCCAAAAAGTTTCAGCACTTTCTCAGTATGGCGGTTTAAATTACAATTAATAGAAGTTCCCTAAAGTCAAGCCAGCCGATTTGAGCTTTTCATCAAACTTATAACGACGGCAATCGTGTGCGTAGTATCATATTTTCAGCTATATTTGGTTTGCTAACATGGTATTAAAACAGCGTGAAACAACAGGATAAATGCGGAATGCGGCTACTGATCTTTATATACTCCATAAGCGGCGGCGGTGCCGAGCGCGTTTCAGCCAACCTCGCCAACCACTGGGCAGCCAAGGGATGGGAGATCACTATTGTTACCCTGTCGCGGCAAAGCCTGGATTTTTATGAATTGCATCCAGCAGTCAAGCGCATTGCGTTGGAATTGGCTGGCGAGAGCGCCAATGTCTTGGCTGTGTTGTGGAAGAACATACGTCGTGTGGTCGCGCTACGGCGAGCGCTGCGGCAGGTTCAACCCGACATTGCTCTTGGGATGATGACTACAGCGAATGTACTGTTGGCTCTGGCGGCTTGGGGCTTGCCCACTCTGCGCACCGTAGGCGCAGAACGTATCCATCCCCCGCAATTTCCGTTGGGTTATTTATGGGAGACCTTGCGCAGTCACACCTATGGCTTATTGAATATTGTGACGGCCTTGAGCAGTGAGGGCAAAGATTGGATCAAAACAAATACTAATGCCCAAAGGGTTACGGTAATTCCGAATGCCGTTACTTGGCCATTGCCAGGACAAGAACCTCAAATTAGTCCAAGTGTAATATACCAACGCGAATGGCAGCTATTGCTCGCAGTTGGACGTTTGGACCCGCAAAAAGGGTTCGATTGGCTGATTGTGGCGTTTGCTAACCTTGCAGACAAGCACCACGACTGGGATCTGGTGATACTC
>NZ_JBKKBJ010000098.1:0-2780 GCF_046714055.1 Methyloglobulus sp.
AGCAACGAGATTAACGGCCCCGTCCTGACTTTGAAGCCATCGGCGCTGGCCGATAAATCCACGCCGCTGTCTATCCAGAAGCGGGTGTTTTTTCTGACAAACTGGTCATAAGGCACATTGATAAAAACAGTCAAGTGGATGGCATTTGCTTCATCAGACAACTTATGGCTAAGCACCTCGCCGACCGGAATGCCATGAAAATTAATCGGCGTTCCAGGACGCATGGAACCCAGGTTATTGGTTTCAAGGATATATTGCTTGCCGTCTACCTGGCTTTTCAGGGTAGGGGGAACCGTCAGTCCGGTAAAGTGGGACTGTTGTTTCCCGGTTCCCGGTTTTAGTCCGATGTAGGAGCCGGACAGCAGCGTACCCAATCCAGAAATGCCACTTAATCCTACCTGCGGCCTTACGACCCAAAAGCTGGTGCCTTCCTTGAGATAACCAGTCGCAGCGCTGTTCATCTGAGCCGTCACACTTATGGTCTTTAAGTCATCATTGATGGAAATGGCGGTGACTTTACCCACATCCACATCCAGGTAGCGGATTTTGGTTTTATCGACCTCCAAACTTTCGGCTGTAGGGAAATTGATGGTGATGACCAAGCCTTTCTCTGAGACGGACTTATAGATCAACCACACGCTGACCAATAAGGCAATAAGCGGCAAAAACCAGACCAGCGGCAGGTCAATTTTTTTGCTGAGCGTAATGTCCGCTGAATCAACTTCTTCTTCGGTTGGATTATTCATGTGAGCTGATGATCCCAGATGAGGCGTGGATCGAAACTTTTAGCTGCAAACATGGTCAGGACGACGACGGCGGCAAAAGCGGTCGCAGCAGGGCCTGCGATGACTTGCGCGACGCCGCCCAAATCGACCAAGGCAACCAGTATGGAAATCATGAAAATGTCCAACATAGACCAGCGCCCGACAAAGGCGATGATACGGTACATCCGGGTAAACAACCGGGCGTTGACTTGCCACTGGTGATGGACGCAAAACAATAACAGGGTCAGCCCCAGCAGTTTCATCAAGGGAACAAGGATACTGGCGACCAGCACCAGCAGGGCAATCGGTATCATATCGCTTTGGACTAGCACCACAATTCCCCCGACGATGGTGTGAGGCTCAGCTAAGCCCAACTCGGTCACAGTCATGATAGGGAAAATATTGGCTGGAATATACAGGCATAATGCACTGATGATTAAGGCAGTGGTGTGTTGGACACTCTGGATCTTGCGTGCGGAAACGGAATGCCCACAAATAGGGCATGTGACTTGCCCTTTCGATTTTATTAAGTGTCCACAATCGTGACAACGGATAAATCCCTGTGTTAAAGCGGTTTTTATAAGGTTCATGATTTATTTTTTGGTCAATTGACCAATACGTTGCCAGAACAAATAACAATCTAACTCGTTAGCCAACATTGCATTAACGATGAGCAGGGCAACAAAAGCATACAAACCGAAACCAAACCTAAGCTCAGCCATACCTGCCAGTTTAACGCAAGCCACGATAATCCCCAAGGCATACACTTCCAGCATCGCCCATTCATTCAGGTGTTGAAACCATCGCATCCAATGTGCGAGATTCCCGTTTGGCTTTTTTATGAAAAGATGGAAGCTTATCAGAAAAGCCAAACCTAGATTGACTAAAGGTAGCAGAACGCTGGATAACAGGACCAATACCGCAACCGCCCACATATCCTCATTTAATAACGCCGACACGCCCGACCATAAGGTGCCATCGTGGCTATTCCCGAAAATCTTGATACCGACCATCGGCAACAGGTTAGCTGGCACGATTAAAATCAGGCCAGCGAGCGACAAGGCCAATGTCCGTTCTATGCTTTGCTTGCGCGGGCGCTGCAATAAATTTCCGCAGCGCGGACAGTGCGCTTTGTCCCCCGGGTCAGGCACGGCAGGATTCAACAATAAGTCGCATTCAGGGCAAGCTTCAAATGGTATTCTGTGCATGTTAGAAACAGGCTAAAGGAAAAGCAAGGCAGTTTTCGCCTTGTGCCTTTAGCTCTTCGCCTGTTTTTTTCACCACTGCGATTCACCGGTTTCTGGGTCGTACATTTCATGAACGATTTTATGACGGTTGGTTATCAATTCTTCAACACTGGGGGAGTTGCTAATAGCACGGGATATGGCGAGTTTCATCGCTACATAATTGGTGCGGTATGAGTCTTTCCTGTCCAGATCGGGGTTCGTGGCGCACTCTGGGGCTATCCAAAGCATAGCAATAATACACAGGTCATTGGCCTGGTCTGCCGGGATCACACCGGCAATAACACTATCAAGGACGGCATCAGCGACGGCAGATTGCACCGGCCCGCCGAATAAATTGACATAAGCGGTCGATTTGATGGTGACTTTCGGAACCATCAACGTAGCCGGGCGGACCTGCTGATTGCAAGCCCGGATGGCGAACATACGGGTGTGTCCCTCGGTTTGTCCCATCAGGTTCGCATAAGCCGTACCGGCTGGCCCCTTAACGCTGCCAATGAGGATTTCCGGCATGGCATCAGCACCTTGCCCCTCGCTGGAAAACACGGTGGCCTCCCCCATCCCTGAACCAAATTGCACCTGACATAAAAACTCCGATCATTAGGCTAAAGCTGCATTCTATGATGGATGAAGTTACAGGGGCAATAGCTCAAGCTACGAGCTAACAAAAACCATTATCAATCTTTCAGATTTTAATCGCTACGTAAACAGCAAGATTTCATTAAAAACTGTGTCATATCAAACACTTTTTAATATACGTCCTGATTAGCAA
>NZ_JBKKBJ010000099.1:0-33617 GCF_046714055.1 Methyloglobulus sp.
TGGTGCTTGACTAGGGCATCGCTTAAACTGGTTTGGGCTAGGTTCTTCCAGGACATGGGCTATTGCTCGGACTTTGATAAGGGCTTATTTTACCAGTTTAGGGGCTTGGGTTCGTGCAAAAGTCTCAGCTAGTTTAAATTCAGGCTCCCTCTATGAGATCCGCGCTGTGTCTGACAATCAACCTCCCACGGTCAATACGAAGACGCCCACGGCCGGAACCACCGGGATCGCCCTGGGGACGACCGTGACCGCGGTGTTCAGTGAGGCCATGACTGCGGCAACGATCTCGGGTTCGACGTTCACGCTACAGGGCCCTGGAGCCACGGCGGTGCCGGCAACAGTCGTTTACAACGCCGGAAGCTTCACGGCGACGCTGACGCCGAGCAGCGCGCTGACATCCGGCACGACGTACACAGCAACCATGAAGGGCGCGGCGAGCGGTGTCAAGGACTTGGCGGGCAATCCGTTGCAAGCGGATGTCACCTGGTCGTTTACCACGGCGGCGGGTGGCTCAGGAACGCAAACCTTCTCCGCCCCTGCCGCCATCACGATCAGGGATAACGCCACCGCCACGCCCTACCCGGCCATCGTCACCGTCAACGGCATGTCCGGCAACACCAGCAAAGTGGTCGTGACGCTCAAGGGCTTGACGCATACTTACCCGGCGGACCTCGATATTCTGCTCGTCGGTCCGGGGGGGCAGAAGGCCATGCTGATGTCGGACGCAGGCGGCGGGGTGGATGTCAGCGGCATCACTCTGACTTTCGACGCAGCGGCCGCTGTGGATGTGCCCCAGTCCACGGCAATAACCACGGGCACCTATCGGCCAAAGGATTACGCCATTGGCCCTGCCGATGCCTTCCCGGCACCGGCACCACCGGCTCCTTGGCTGACTGCCCTGGCTGTATTCAATGGGACGTCGCCAAATGGAGACTGGAAGTTATTCGTGCGCGATGACGCGGGCGTAGATGTAGGCTCAATCGCGAGCGGTGTCACGCTGACGATTACGACTCAGTAAAGGAGCGCAGTAAAAGCATAACGGGGTCAGCAAAGTATGTGCCACCGAACACCACCGCGAGCATTGCCATCATCGCGAAATTGGACCGACAAAACTTACCCCATCCCTGGGATTGAGGCTTTACCAAGAAAAATAAGTCTTTCCGTCGGACAATTTAAAAGCCTCCCAGTTTTGCCTTGTCGCTCCTGTGTGCGTTCTTACATGCAATGTCTGATAGCATTTGGGGGTAACTCACTTTACAAAATTCAAAGTACCACTAAAAAACTCCCCAATTTCTGGGGTATGTCGATGTATCTTAATTGCACGCTTCGTTGGGCTGCAAACATTACACAAAATGCAGTAACTCTGGTTGCAATAAGTGTCAATTTTTGGTGTTACTGTCGTCTGTCTATCACATCATGCTCTGTAAGCCTTATTATTAAAGGAATTCATAATATTAAAATAAAAACATACCCCCAGAAGTACCCCAATTAAATCAGTGCTGCCCCTATATTTCTTATATTGGCATAAAAGGCAACGCGTCAAGCCTTTGACACGGGCTTCTGTTGTGTTGCCTTTGCCATCTTAACCTTTGCGGCATCAATGATAAGCTGTTCCTTTTCCGTTTCTTTTGACCGTCACACAGCGCAAAGGCCAGCGGCAACTCCAAGCATGGTTCCCACCGCTTCCTCGGTCTCGGCAAGCTCCGCATATTGTTCGGTCGCGGCCGTTTTGCCGATAAACATATCCCTGTAATTGTCCCGCCGCTCCTTAGGCCAGCCGATCAGCGCATAGGGGTAGTTAAGGATTGCAGCCAGGGCGTTAGCATCGTCACGGGCTATCGCGTCATCAATGAACCTGCCCTTGTCCTTGTCGCTCATGCCCCTGAACACGGAACGAAGCTCGGCAGCGTAACCGTCCTCGACTAGCCGCGCAAGGTTTTTGTTTCCAGAATCAAGCCTTTTGCGCTCGCCTTCAATAAGGCCTGACAGTTTGCCCTTTGCCTGTCAGACGACTTGCAACAGTTCCTGTTTTTTCTTTGTCACTTTAAGTTGATGCCCTAACTCAGAGTCTAGCCGATCTGGGTTCCCTTGCAGGTTGTGCAGCGCATGGACATTGCCCATAAGGTGTTCTATCTGGCTGTGTAAGGGCTGTTTGAACGGGTCAAAACCGACATTCGGCGGCAAGCGGCTTGCCAGGTGTTGTAAGGCTGTAATTTTGTGTCGCATGGTTCGTTCCTCTTTGTGGTGTTAAAAATAGTTCAATGTAAGAGCCTGGGGCTTTCATAGACACAAACCAACTTATCGCCAAACCGACGGCGCAATGAAGCCCTGGCTTCTTCCAGCGTGGCGTTAGGCATAATCGCCCAAAGCTCACTACTGGGCTTGTCCGCATGGCGGTAACAATAGCCGCGTGTCGCCATTCGTGCCTTGGCCTCCTTTTCTTTTTCAAGCTCGGTAACGATCGTCGCCCTGTGTTTCTTCAAAAACTCCCGTTGTGCTAGTGTCAGTTTGCTGGACGGGCTGATTTCAATATAGCCATCAACCAAGTTGACGGCAAAGCCGGATTGCCTGATTTTGGTTAGTGCGCCCATTAAAAACGCTCCGTGTCATCACACAAAATAGAATGCTCTGTTTTATCCGTCCTAAGCGTCCTATCCGCCCAATCCCGCGCCGTTGCTGGGTTCGCGGGTGGATACATAGAATCGCTATCCGCCCATTCTGGACGCTTATCCGTCCAACTTTCGCTATCCGTCCGGCAAGTGTCCGGGCTGGAAGCCGCGCCAACCGTGGGTTTGGACGCTTTTGGCACTTTGGACGCTTGTAACGTACCCTTTGTAATCTTATAAAACCTTGCGCCGCTTTTGCCTGGGTCAACGAATATCCCAATCTTGCGAAAACTGGGCATCAGCCGTTTTATTGAATTCCTCAGCCCTTTTGTGGATTGAGGCCACGCCCTTGACCTGGTTTGGTTTGTTCCGACTATGTTTTCAAGTTCTTTTAGCAGGTGGGTTGGCGTTCCCGTCCATTCTGTTGTTTCGCCACCCATTAGCATCATGATTGCCGTGCCTACGGGTTACGCTTCGATACCTAGCTCTATGGCTTCCCGTTGGTTTTTGGTGTGGGCTTCAATGAATGTTATGCCCTGGTTTATAGCCTTCCTCACATGCCGTTACCCATAGGGCCACATCAGCCATCCGTGGCTTTTCCTTTAAAACAATACTGTCACGACGGACTAATCCAACTGCTAGGCAATCCAGCAAACCCGCGAATATAGCCGTCTTATCCCTTTCAAATCCGCGCCAAAATTCACTTTCACTTTTTCGGGTATCTGGCTTAATTTCGGGTAAGTTGATAATTAATGCCCGTTCCGCCAAGTCTGGACGTGTCGCTATGTCGTCGATCCCGTTGATGATTACAGGTTTTTGGATGTCGATAAGTATCTGGTCTGTGTCGCTGTAAAGCTGCCTTACGTCATGCCCCCCGCCCGTGGACAATCTGCATAAGCAATCCGATATTTCAGGCGATAGGCCGCTCAGGTTATCCAGCGCGACAACGTGGGTTGCCAGCACTAACCAGCAAGCCTTTAGGCTCTCGTGGTGGGCTTCGCAAGGGTACGCTGGACGGGTCAACCAATGCCCTTATGACACGGCTTGTCGTGCTTTTGCCGCTGCCTTGTTCGCCTTGCAGTATCAGGATTGGATAGGGCTTAACGCCACCCAGGGCGTATAATATCCAGCCAATAATGAGCGGCAAGTCATGGTCGTTAACGTTAAGGTAGTTACCCAGAAGGCTTATATCGCCTTTGCCGTTAGGTATTGGTAAGTCCGTAATGTCGCGTTTGCAGACGAATTTAACGCTGCTGTTTATTTGGGTTTTCCAGCCGCCGGGATCAATGGCTATTACGCTCCGCTCCTTGTCGCAAACATCAATTAGAATGCGCTTGGTATCGTTAAACGTGCGGATGTGGACGGGGTGCAATTCCCCCATTTGTTTCGCTATGGCTTCCAGCGTGTTGATTGCGTCTGATACCGCATGGGTGTTACAACCTTTTCCCGTTAGATTAAAAAATCGAGAGTGTTTACATAAATATAGTTTTTTAGTTTAATATAGCCTTATCCTGATACGGTGGTGGGTATGGTTATGTTGAACTGCAAGCGCTGTGGGAGTGACCGCCGGGCCAAGGGTTCGTTGGCGGCGAAGAAAGCCCTGGCGGTGATCTTGTACAGCGTCGGGAAAGCTTCCTTCGGGATGCTGGGCAAGCTGTTTGGGCATTCCAGGTCGCTGATGTACCGGTGGATAACGGAAGCGGCGGCCAGTTTGCCTGGGCCCGAAGTGCCCGGCGGCATCCAGGAGATGGAATTTGACGAAATGTGGCATTTTGTCGGCTCAAAAAAAACAAGCGCCGGACCGTCAAGGCGTTGGATCGTCGCACACGGCGCACTGTTGCCTGGGTGGTCGGTCGTCGTGATATTGCAACCTTCCGACGGCTCTACGACAAGGTCAAGCACTTGACGAGCCGCACGTCCTACACCGACGACTGGGATGCGTTCGCTGCGGTGTTGCCGAGGGACAGGCATCGGGTCGGCAAGGCGCACACCACGCGGGTAGGGCAGGACAACGGCAATACGCGCCATCATTTGGGGCGGATGACGCGGAAAACCAAAGTCGTCTCGGAAAAGGATGCGATGGTTTATGGTCCCATCAAGCTTTGGTGCGCCTTGACAACGCCTGACATATTCCGGCAACACCAAAATACATTTATTACTATCTTTACATGAACACTCTCTTTATCGGATCGTTTGACCCAACATCGCCCAAGGGGGTGCGCTAACATCCTGGCCCTGATCCGGTTCAACGCGATTTAACGCTCCCTCCGCAACAAGGGCAGCCCGCTCCATGGGCTGCTTCCAAAGGGTGGGGGCCGACGGACAATCGGCGCGTGGTTTGGCGCGGTCACTCCCGCATTGGGAGCAGACCCATTTTTCAGGTTCCTGTGTCCCCGCGAAAACCATGCCGCTAAAAGAATGGCCGCAGTCCGGACAGATTAGCTGGTAGATTGGCATGGCGCGAGTGTTACACGAGACACGGGAAAACAGGACTATTTTCGATCTCCGGTGATTGCTGTGCATCAGGCAGCGACCTTTTTGGCCAGTTCCTCCCGCACCAATTCGGTTCCCGCCACTAGGGCGTGCAATTTTTTGATCGCAATGTATCGTTGCAGCAGAATCAAGCCGCAGTCGGTCGTAACCCCGAGCCGATTGGCCGGAATGACCCGCAACAACCACCGGATCCAATCCGCAACCTGTTCGGCAGTTTCGGTAATGGTGCTTTTCACGTCGATCACGCCGGCCCAGAATGAGACATTGTCCGGTAGCGGGTTCGCCTTCATAAAGTTCAGATCACTCATGTCATCGCTACGACGGCCACAGCTTTCGAGATTCAAAACGTTAATGGGAAGCTTATACACACCGGGTACTACGGATGCGGTGGCCGGTGGTTCTTTGCCGCGCCGCTTGGTCAAATCGAAAATCTCCCCGGTCTTGGCCGTGTCGTCAGGCAGATAGGCCGGCGTACCCCCCCAGTTTCCCCAGCACACATGCACGATGATCTGAGCGTTCTTGACACCTTCCACAGCGCGACTAAATGCTTCAAGCGCCCAATCTTCGAGCCCGTAGGGGAAGGTGAATTCGTCAAGCTGGATGAAGTCGACGCCGAGGGCATCCACTTCACGCAAATCCTCGTTCATTGCAGCGGCAATCGCCATGGCTCGGTCGCGCGAAGATTTGTAGTACAGATCATTGGTGCACTGGGCGAGAACCTGAACGCCGGTATACTGCACCTTGACGGGTTTGCTAGTCGCGTTTTTAAGCGCCCGTGCCTGTTCGACCATAATGGAACCCTGCCGTTTGATCTCCTGATCCAGGGTTCCGGCATGCAAACGGCTGTAGATCGGAAAACCGAGGTGGGGCCGCCTCTAAGGTTATAACCTAAGCGCCGTAAATAATAATAGAGCACCTGATCGGCGTAATTGTCCCCCATGGAGCCGCCCATCGGCGATAATGTCGAGCCCGGCGTTTTCCTGGTCCCTCGCAATGGCGCCGACGGCATCCTCTAAAGCTTCGCGCCATAGGGAGTCCGGGGGTTCCTGGTCGCCGGTGAAATGTCTGGCGAATTTCGAATCCCACCATTTGGGGTTGGGGTAGTTGCCGACCATGCTGGTCGGTATGAGTATGTCCTGATTGCGTATTTTCATTTTTCTTTCCTCCACTCAGGTTTTGGGGTTGTTTCGGAAATTGCCGGGTGCCTCGGAGCAAGGTATTCCGTTTTAGAGTCAGCTGACCAACGCAGGTTCTTTGTCAACCGGCCGGCTATTCCTTGAAATTACCAATGCAACCGCTGTTCCTATGTTGGTGCATTACCAGGAATTTGAGCTAAGCAAATAAAATCCTGAAGAATATTATTTTCAGAATAGATAAAGATAAGGGATGGAAAACACGTTGATGCCGGAGTCGGCTGATGGCCAGCCGTCAGGACTGCCGGATGGTCGTCACGATAAAATTCCTAACGGGGCCGTATGATGCCCAATTTCTGCATTTTGTATTTCAATGAGGTCCGTTCATGCCGAGCTTTGCCGCTGCCCCGGAAGGGCCTGCAATGACCCAACCGCATTCGTTCAGCGCCCGAAGAATATGCTCGCGTTCGAAATCACTAAGGCTTAATTCATCGGTGAGGGTTTCGTTGGCTGGCTTCAGTTCGATAAGCGGGATTTCAAGTGTAGACCCCTGCGACAGGATGACGCCCCGCTCGATGAGATTCGACATCTCCCGTACGTTCCTGGGCCAGTGATAACGGCATAGCGCATTCATGGTTTTCTCAGTGATGGTGGTGATGCGCTAGTTATATTCCCGTGCAAAGCGATCGAAGAAATGCCGGACTAACAGTGGAATGTCTTCAGTGCGTTCCCGCAAAGCGGGGGCTGAGATCGGAAATACATTCAGCCGATAAAAGAGATCGCTACGGAATCGTCCTTCTTCAACCATCTGCGCCAGGTTACGGTTCAACGCCGCGACGAGTCTGACATCAACGCGGATCGTCCTTGAACTGCCCAAGCGCTCAAATTCCTGTTCCTGCAACACGCGCAGCAACTTGGCCTGTAGTTTCAAAGGGATTTCGCCGACTTCATCGAGGAAGATCGTACCCCGGTGGGCCAGTTCGAAGCGGCCGATGCGTTGTCCAACGGCGTTAGTGAATACGCCTTTTTCGTGCCCGAACAACTCGGCTTCCAGAAGCCCTGTTGGAATCGCGGCACAGTTCAACTTGATGAAAGATTGTTCCTTCCGAGTACTCAAGCGGTGCAACGCACGAGCGATTAACTCCTTACCAGTGCCCGTTTCCCCTTGAATTAAAACGCAGGCTTTGGTAGGCGCGACTTGACTGACAAGAAGCAACACATTCTGTAATGATTGACTCCGGCCAATGATATCGCTATTGGGTTCTTCGAACTGCAATTACTGACGAAGGTAAGTGTTTTCTGCGAGCAGTTGATTCTTTGCTTGCTCTGCGGCCACCGTTCGAGTGCATGCGGCAAGAACTTCACCCCGTTGCAATTCGATAATGGCCTAGTTCACTGCGGTCTTAAGCAGGAGGAGATCGATATCGGTGGGAAAATCAGCCTGGGTCGAGGTCGCCACAATCGCGCCCCGGGGTCGGCTGGATTGGGCAACACCGTCGTTGAAGCGGAATCGACGCCTTCCAGCCACGCTTG
The DNA here is from genome assembly GCF_046714055.1 of Methyloglobulus sp. Classification (GTDB taxonomy): domain Bacteria; phylum Pseudomonadota; class Gammaproteobacteria; order Methylococcales; family Methylomonadaceae; genus Methyloglobulus. The sequence goes on from NZ_JBKKBJ010000099.1 coordinate 7,766, forward strand.
CAGCGCCCGACCGATTCGTCCTGCATCGTTGGGCGTACCAGAGCCTTCCGCAATCCGGCAAATTTCTGTGTGGGTTGCATCCTGGGAGACGTTCAGCCGGGCATAGGCAAAGTCCAGGCACAACATGCGCACCAAAACATCAAGAAGCATGCCGAGCACTTGAGCCGCATCAGTGCCGCTCCATATTGCCGGCAGGGGCAGAAGACTGAGCAAGTCGTTGATACAGCCCTGGAGATTTCGGATGCTCTCGCTGCCGTCCTGCATAGAGTTACTGAATTTCCGCCTAGATGATCAGGAGGCGACGGACTTATTGTTACGGCTCTGGCGTTTTCGCAACTCGCAAAGGAAATCATCCGGCGGCACGAAAAAGGGATTTTCCTGAAGTACGCCACCGATGATAACCATCGGGTGGGTACGCATGATATCGATCACGGCAGCGGCTCCGAATTGGGCGAGATCGTACACACAGACCACGGGATCCGAATAACAGTGCAGGAAGTAATTGAGCCGAGTTTCATATTCGACAATGTCATTGACGCCCGGCCGGTCTTCCAAAGCCCATTCCATGTGGGCGACCAGGCGGGTCAAAGGAAAGCCCTGCTGCTTGGCTTCGTCAAGGACGCTTTGTAACAAGGCGAGCATTCTGTTCTGATCGAAATGGCCGTCGCGCAGATAAGCTTCGTGCCAATTGCGCAGTTCCAATTGGCCGCTCTGCTCGGCGGCTCCGGTTTCGATTCCAACCGACTCCAGATGCCGCAAGTGTTCGCCGCGTAAATTCGGATCAACAACGTGAAACGCTTTTTCACCACGATCGAGACCTTCCTTGATGAACGGAAGAAGTAACGGGTATTCTTCATCTGAAGAGTGAAAAAAGCACAGATATGGTAAAGGTTGCCGAGTGAGGAACCGCCAAGTCCTATCGGTTTGTGCGATTCGGCAGCGCCCCCGGTGCTCGAATGAATGCAGTCTTTAGTCGAGTTCATGTTATCAGACCATCGGTTTGTTAAGCGGGTAAGCACCAGGGAAGAGATAAAAACGTCTACTCGGTCTTTAGCTGTTTCAGTGTTCCAGACATCAGCACTATACCGAAACCCTCACTTTCTGCTCTCAATTATTTTAAATATAGCGAAGAAGCCTTTCTTCATGTTATCACGCAGAGGCCGACCGGTTATCGATAATTGCAAAGAATCTATTCTAATTAAATAGTTGGCAATCCGGAACGCATAGGGTGTATAAGCCCAACATCATCGTACACCTTTAATTTGTAGTGGTTCAAACTTAATCAGACAGTTCCAGTTTTTTTGATTTATCTTTCAGGTTAAGCCTGGATTACTACCTAACGCCCCTTTGATCAGGCAATTTCCGGAACAATCTAATGCCTCCCGCTTATTTAACCAATCAATCTGTAAACAACCCTGATATTTCTTACATAGTAGTTTAGAGTTAAGGGGTTAGACCCTGACCAACGACAATCACTTTTAGAGCGTTAGTGCCGCCTTGGACGCCTGTCAGGTCGCCTTTAGTGATGATGAATTTGTCACCGTCCTTGGCCAGGTTCCATTTTCTTAATTCTCTGACGATGCTCCGGTTAACTTCGGCATGGTCGTGGCGCTCGTCGATGCGGTGGTAGATAGGGAATACGCCCCGGAACAAGGTGGCCCTGCCCAGGGTCTCTTCTGAACTGCTTAATGCAAAAATGGGTATGCCCGAACTGATCCGTGACATCCATAAGGGCGATGAGCCTGATTCGGTCAATGCGACAATGCCTTTGATTTTAGTATGGTTTGCCATATACATCGCCGACATTGCAATCGCTTCGTCAACACGTTCAAATTGGATACTCACACGATGATCAGAAACACGGACAATGGGCTGTTTTTCTGCTTCCAGACAGATGCGATCCATTGCTTCAACGGCTTTAATGGGATATTTCCCTGATGCCGTTTCTGCAGAGAGCATGATCGCATCGGTGCCGTCGTACACGGCATTGGCAACGTCAAACACTTCTGCGCGAGTGGGGATCGCATTCTCGATCATGGATTCCATCATTTGGGTCGCGGTAATCGCAATACGGTTGAGTTCCCTGGTGCGTTTGATCAGCTGCTTTTGCACGGCGGGCAGGTTAGCATCGCCGATTTCGACACCCAAGTCGCCCCGTGCAACCATCACGGCATCGGATGCCAGGATGATTTCATCCATCACGTTTTCTACAATCGCTTCCGCCCGTTCCACTTTAGCGACGATACCTGCATGGCAACCTTCTGCTAACAGCAAACGGCGGGCTTCATGAAGGTCTTCAGCGGTTCGCGGAAAAGAGATCGCCACATAATCGCACTTTATAAGGGCGATAGTTTTGATGTCTTCTTTGTCTTTTTCGGTTAACGCCGCCGCAGAAAGGCCGCCACCCAAAAGGTTGATGCCTTTGTTATTGGACAGGTCGCCGCCAACGACTACCGTGCAATTGACCCGCATGTTTTCAACATTGACGACATCAAGCACGATACGGCCATCATCCAGCAGCAACCGATTTCCGGGTTTGACTTCCAAAGCCAGCGGTTCATAAGTGATGCCTACCTGGGCGTTATCTCCAACTAATGGATCAAGATTAATATCTAAGGCAAAATCCTGGCCTTCATTCAGGAACACCTTGGTGTCTTTAAAGCGGGCGATACGTATTTTAGGGCCTTGGAGATCGGCGAGAATACCGACACGCCGTCCTGCTTTTTGGCTGAGTTCCCTGATCGTTTTGGCCCTGTCGATATGGTCTTGAGCTGAACCATGGGAGAAATTCATGCGAACGACATCAACCCCGGCGTTTATTAATTCTTCAAGGACGCCGGGTTTATCCGTGGCCGGCCCAAGTGTCGCTAAAATTTTGGTTCGTCTTAACATTAGGTGGTTATTTCAGTTTTATGGATGAGTTGTTATTTTGTGTTAACCAGGGCAACAGTCGTATCAAGCATACGGTTTGAGAAGCCCCATTCATTGTCATACCAGGACAGGACTTTTACGAAGCTGCCGTTCAGGACTTTGGTCAATGCTGCCTCATAAATAGACGAGGCCGGGTTGTGATTGAAGTCGACTGAAACCAAAGGCTTTTCGTTGATGTCCAGGATACCTTTCAAGAAACCGGTAGACGCGGTCTTAAGTATTTGGTCTATTTCTTCTTTAGTGGTGCTTCTGGATGCCTGGAAAGTTAAGTCCACTACGGAAACGTTGATAGTCGGAACGCGCATGGCAAAACCATCCAGTTTTCCTGCAAGTTCAGGCAACACTAAACCGACTGCGGCGGCGGCGCCAGTTTTGGTAGGAATCATGGATTGCGTGGCTGAACGGGCACGATGTAAATCGCTGTGGTACACGTCGGTCAACACTTGGTCATTCGTGTACGAGTGTATGGTAGTCATCAGGCCATGTTCCACGCCTATCGTGTCGTGCAGTGCTTTTACTATAGGCGCCAAACAGTTGGTGGTGCAAGATGCGTTCGAGATAACGGTATCAGATGCCTTAAGTGTGTTGTGGTTAACGCCAAAAACGATGGTGCCATCCACGTCATTGCCGCCTGGAGCGGAGATAATGACTTTTTTAGCGCCAGCAGCGATGTGGGCTGAAGCCTTGGCTTTGCTGGTGAATAAGCCGGTGCATTCATGGACAACATCGATACCCAGTTCGCCCCATGGCAGTTTTGATGGATCCCGCTCCGAGTACACCTTGATTCTATCGCCATTGATGACGATGCAATCGCCGTCAACGCCCACTTCAAAGGGGAACTTTCCATGCACGGAGTCATATTGGGTCAGGTGTGCATTGGTTTTGGTGTCGCCCAGGTCATTGACCGCTACAATTTGAATTTCGTTGGTGCGACCTGATTCGTAAAGCGCACGGATGATATTACGACCAATACGGCCATAGCCGTTGATGGCAACTTTAATAAGCATTGAGGATCTCCAGAATGATTAGGTGATGGGGCAACAGAAATCTCAAGGTTTCTGTAAATGCTTTCATTATACAAAAAAAGGGGTATTTCGTCCATGCCCTAAAAAACGGTAGCTATCGGATATTGTTTAGCTGTTTTTTAATGTTTCTCTTGCGGTATGGATAGCCCTTTTTACGGTTTCTGGCGCGGTGCCGCCTATGTGTTTACGTGCAGCAACGGAGCCTTCCAACGTTAATATGTCGTATACGTCTGCTGTGATCAGTGGCGAAAATTGTTGTAATTCAGGTAGTGATAATTCGGCAAGGTCGCGTTGACTATCAATGCCTAATCGCACAGCTTGGCCGACGATTTCATGGGCATCGCGGAAGGCCAGGCCCTTACGTACCAAGTAATCGGCAAGATCGGTTGCTGTCGCGTAGCCGCGTTTGGCCGACAGATACATATTCTCTTTTTTGGCCTTGAGGTGGGGAACCATATCAGCATAAGCACGTAGGCAGTTAATTAGCGTGTCTACCGTATCGAACAAGGGTTCTTTGTCTTCTTGGTTATCTTTGTTATAAGCTAAGGGTTGGCCTTTCATGAGCATTAGCAACGCAATCAAATGGCCTGTTACCCTGCCTGATTTTCCGCGCACCAGTTCAGGGACATCCGGATTTTTCTTTTGCGGCATGATGGATGAACCCGTACAAAAGGCATCGGGCATGGCGATGAAATCAAACTGGGCGCTGGCCCACAAGATCAGTTCTTCCGAAAAACGCGACAGGTGCATCATTATCAAGCTGGCGGCTGCTGTAAATTCAATGGCAAAATCGCGGTCGCTCACTGAGTCGAGCGAGTTGGCCGAAGGTCGGCTAAAGCCAAGCAAATCGGATGTCAATTGACGGTCGATAGGGTAGCTGGTACCTGCCAAGGCGGCGGAACCTAAAGGCATGACGTTGATGCGTTTGAGACAATCTTGCAAACGCTCATGGTCGCGGCTGAGCATCTCAAACCAGGCCATCAGGTGATGACCGAAGGTGATGGGTTGGGCAACCTGCAAATGGGTGAAGCCGGGCATGATCGTATCAGCGTGTTGTTCGGCCAAGTCCAGGATAGCTGTTTGCAGCCGTACCAGTTCACTTTCTATATGCTTGATTCCAGTGCGAAGATAAAGACGAATGTCAGTGGCTACCTGGTCGTTGCGTGATCGGCCTGTATGTAGTTTTTTTCCAGCATTGCCGATAAGGTCAGTCAATCTGGCCTCAATGTTCATGTGTACATCTTCCTGTTTTATTGACCAGACGAATTCACCACGGGCTATTTCGTTGGCTATTTGTGTCAAGCCGCCAACAATTGCATCGCGCTCATCCGTAGTCAGTATACCAATCGCACATAGCATGGTGGCGTGGGCAGTAGAGCCTTGAATGTCTTGCTCCGCCATGCGCTTATCAAAATTTACAGAGGCGGTAAATTCTTCCACAAAAGCGTCGGTGGCTTCCGCAAAACGGGCGCTGGATAATTTTTCGGAATTAACGGTAGTCATAATTTTAGCAAGCCAATTAACTGCATGGGTGGTTGTTTTGTGGCATGAAAGAAAATGTTTCGTAAGCCCTAGTTGGATAGTTTCTAGTCTTGGAACGTGTTTTAAAAGCTGCTACGCGGCTCGATTGCTGCGTTGCGCGGTGCTCGAAATCCTCATGTACACCACGTACACTCCGGTTTCTGCGCTCCGTGCGCCTTACACTCGTTCCGTTCGCGACGCTTTTAAAACACGTTCTTAGGGTTTAATTGCACTTGGATTAACGGCGATGTTTTGCGAATAAGGGATGCCTTATTTTCACTGAAATAACGAGTTGTCATCGCCATCATTTTCAATAGGCACAGGCTCTCCAGGGATTATTTTTTCCTCCATTGCCCATTCACCTAAGTCGATTAGCTTGCATCGCTCACAGCAGAAAGGTTTGAATGGGTAATCTGTTGTCCAGTACACGGCTCGCCCACAATGGGGACATTTTACGGTCAATGCTTGCCGTGATAAGGTCATCAGAACAAGCAGCGGGTTAAGAAAAAAGGAATGTCATCCGGGCTTTGTGTGGGTCGTTGCTCATCAGCTGAAGGCACCATGAACCTTATGGTGCAACGGTGTTTGCCGCCACTGATCTCGGTGAAACAGGGCAGTGACTTATCCATATTTACCTTAATGAGTTGGTAGGATAGATTTTTGTCCAAGGCAATCTGGAAAAAACCCGCCTCAGCTATTTCTTCGCTGGGTGCATTGCTGGTACGGACATAATCAAGGATGAGATCGATAGCGGTGCGAATTTCGTTGAAAGGATTGCTCCAGCGTTCTAGATCTTTTAAGCGGATCGATTCATCCTGCTCCAGCCAATAATGAAATTCCGGTAGGTCAAATGAGCAGGTTCCACCTGGAATTGAACTGCGTTGTGCGACACTTTGGAACAGGTCGCTTTCCATGATTGCTATGCCTATTTTCCCACTGGTTGCGTAGAGTTTTTTACTGGTTTGGGTGAGCTGATTAAGTATTGATTCCAGATGTTTCGGGTCAACATTTTGGCTGTCAGCGAATCTATTAAGCACTTTCGCATGCCTATCCAATTCTTTTAGTATTTCCGACTTGAGGTCGTTGCGCCTGAAAATCGACATAATATTCAACAGCACATTTATGGCAGCACGTTTGTCCACGATGGTTGGACTAGAAGAAAAATGGCTGAATTCTTGAAAGAGCTGTTCTAGCCTAATGAAAATTCGGATTCGTTCATTGAGTGGAAATTCATAGGTGATGTGATTTTTCACGAGCGTGTTTATCCTAAAGATGCGCTGATTGAAAGGTAAAGATTGTGCAGTTTTTTGACGTTTTCTGCAAGTCCGCTACCGTCGGTATTAGAATTATCGATGACATCGTCGGCATGGGCCATCCTAAATTCTCTACTCACCTGGCTGTTAATTATAGACTGAATTCTTGCGTCAGCTAAGCCATCCCGGCGCTTAACGCGCTCTATCTGGATTTTGACCGGGCAATCGATAACGAGTATCCGATCAACAAGATGGGACATATGCGTTTCAAACAATAACGGGATGCTGACGATACAATAGGGTGTGGCCAATTTGTTAACTTTCTCTTGTATTGAGGCAAATACTAGAGGATGCAGGATAGCTTCAAGTTTCTGTTTTTGCTGCAAATCTGAAAAAACAATTTCCCGTAAATATTGTCTACTTAAAGAACCATCAGGATTGAAAACTTTATTGCCAAAGGCTTTGGCGATGTCTAATAAAGCGGGTTGCCCAGGTTTTACAAGCTTATGTGCTATGTCATCAGCATCGACGACCGGGACGTTCAATTCTGTAAACAACTTGCTGACCGTGGTTTTACCACAGCCTATACCTCCGCTAAGACCTACTTTGAACACCCGATTATAGGCCCGCTATTTTCAAGTAGAGATGGTTAATATCATTGCCCCATATCAGGGCGATCCAGCCCGCAGCCGCCAAATAAGGCCCGAAGGGGATAGGTGTGTTGCGGTCATGCCGGGAAAATACAATCATGGCGATGCCAACTACTGCGCCGGCCAGCGATGATAGCAAAATGATGATAAGCAAGGACTGCCAGCCCAGCCAGGCACCAAACAAAGCGAGCAGTTTGAAATCGCCATAACCCATGCCTTCCTTACCAGTTGCCAGTTTAAACAGGTGATAAACGCTCCAAAGCGCCAAGTAGCCGACAATGGCTCCGATAATGCTGGCGTGACTATTGGTAAATAACCCGAACACGCTCAAAAGTAGCCCCAACCACAGCGTAGGTAGCGTGATTGAATCCGGTAATAAGTGATGGTCAATATCGATAAAACTCAATGCAATCAATGACCAGGTCAAAAGTAAGGCAAATCCTGTTTGCGGAGCAAAACCAAAATGCCAAGCTATCAAGACTGAGCTGAGGGCGGTAAACGCCTCTATGACCGGGTAGCGCAAGGAAATTGGATTATTGCATTTGGCGCATTTGCCTTGTAAAAAAATATAACTGATGATCGGGATATTCTGGTAAGGTTTTATGGGCGTGTTGCAGGCAGGGCAGCGGGAGAGCGGAAAAACAAGATTAAAAGCTTTTTCCGCTAGAGGTTCAGCGGACATGCCCAGATACTCTGCACACTCCTTACGCCAGCTTTGCTGCATCATGACGGGCAGACGATAGATAACCACATTCAGAAAACTGCCAACCAACAGGCCAATCAAGCCGACGAGAGCGGAAAAAAAGGTCGGAGAGCCGATAAGATAGTCGAATGGTTGCATGATGTGCAAATAATAACGTTAGTTTGCTGGCGTGAGCACGCACGCTTTAAGTGGTTTAGACAAATATGCGGTTCGAAAACCAACCGCAATCCACTATGGCAAAGAAAAATACCCGGCAACAATCAAATCGCAGAGCCCATTTTGAAGATAGGCAGATACATGGCAACAACCAAACCGCCGACTAGGGTCCCTAAGACGACCATGATGATAGGTTCCATCAAGCTGCTCAGGTTATCAACCAGATTGTCGACTTCTTCTTCATAAAAATCGGCCACTTTGGCTAACATGGCATCAATAGAGCCGGATTCTTCGCCAATGGCAACCATTTGTTGCACCATATGCGGGAACAGTCCGGTTTGGCTCATGGCAAACTGTAGCCGCTGGCCGGTGGCCACTTCTTCGCGCATCCTTAAAACAGCCTCTGCGTAAATAATGTTACCACAGGCACCAGAAACTGATTGTAGCGCGTCGACTAAGGGAACGCCGGCTGCTGACATGGTCGATAAAGTCCGTGCGAAACGTGCGACGGCTGACTTGTTCATGATCAGGCCCACTATGGGGAGTTTTAATAATGTCCTGTCTAGGAAATGACAAAATTTCCTGGAACGTTTCTTGAAATAGCTGAAAGTATAGACACTGGCGATGACAGATAAGATAACGATCCACCAGTATTCCTGCATCCATTCCGACATGGCAACAACCATTTTTGTGAATGCGGGCAAGTCGGCGCCAAAACTCTTGAACAAATCTGCAAACACAGGTACCACAAAGATCAGCAGGATCGTTGTCACAATAAAAGCCACGACGACCACCGCGATCGGGTAGGTCAGGGCTTTTTTGATTTTTTTCTTCATGGACTCGGTTTTTTCCTTGTAAGTGGCGATTTTGTCCAGCAGGGTTTCCAGTACTCCCGCATGTTCGCCTGCCTCAACCAGATTACAAAACAGCTCGTCAAAATAGAGGGGTCTTCTATTGAGCGCTTCGGCTAAGGTATCGCCGCCTTCTATGTCTGCTTTAATGCTCAGCAATAGGTCTTGCATGCTGGGGTTTTCATTGCCTTTTCCAACAATATCAAAGGATTGGACTAGGGGCACACCAGCCTTGAGCATGGTGGCCAGCTGCCTTGAAAAAAGCGCGATATCGCCTGGAGTGATCGCTTTTGCCCTGCCTTTAAACAGGGGCTTAGGTTTAGCTTTGATTTTGGTTACCCGGTAACCTTGCCGTCTCAATTCCGCCTTGGCAACCGCTTCGCTTTTCGCAGGAAAAACGCCTTTGCTTTTTTTTCCAGTTTTGTCCTTCCCTTCCCAGAGAAAATTTAGTTGTTCAGTTTGTTCTGCCATTGCTATTCCTTGGTCACTCTATTAATTTCTTCGATACTGGTAATACCCAGACGAACCTTGTTTAAACCCGATGCGCGTAAATCATTGATACCTTCCGATTTTGCCTGCTCAGCCAGTTGCATGGCATTGCCACCTTCAAGTATCAAGGCACGCATTTTTTCGCTCAGGGTCATCACCTGGTAGATGCCGACCCGGCCTTTATAGCCATTCGTGCATAGTTCACAACCCACCGGCCCGTACAATTTGAGCGTTTTTAACTCTCCTTCATTGAAACCTATGGATAATAGGACATTATCCGGCAAGGTTACATTCGTTTTACAATGCTCGCACAGGCGCCTGGCCAACCGCTGTGCCATGATCAAGTTCACCGCCGAGACAATGTTAAAAGGTTCAATCCCCATCTGCATCAGCCGGTTCAATGTTTGCGGTGCATCGTTGGTGTGCAGGGTAGACAACACCAAGTGGCCGGTTTGCGCCGCTTTTACGGCAATTTCGGCGGTTTCCAGGTCGCGAATCTCGCCGACCATGATAATGTCCGGATCCTGCCGCAAAAAAGCCCGCAACGCATTGGCAAAGGTCAACCCCGACTTAATGTTGACGTTGACCTGGTTAATGCCCTCCACGGTAATTTCCACGGGATCTTCAGCCGTGGAAATATTACATTCCATCTTATTGAGGATATTTAAGCCGGTATAGAGGCTGACCGTTTTGCCGCTACCCGTAGGTCCGGTTACAAGCACCATGCCGTAAGGTTTGTTTATGGCTTCCAGAAAAAGTTTTTGCTGTTCCGGTTCAAAACCCAGTTTTTCGATACCGAGCTGGGCGGTGGTAGGATCCAAAATACGAAGGACCACTTTTTCACCAAACACGGTCGGACAAGTGTTGACACGAAAATCAATCGCACGGGATTTTGACAATATCATTTTTATACGGCCATCTTGAGGGACCCGGCGTTCTGCTATGTCCATCTTGGACATGACTTTAATCCTGGATATGATACGGTTGGCAATATTTCCTGGAGGACTTGCTATTTGGTGCAGTATCCCATCCGACCTGAAGCGAATGCGGAAATTTTTTTCATAAGGTTCGAGGTGAATATCGGAAGCCCCTTTTTTGATGGAGTCCAACAGGATCTTGTTGACGAAACGAACGATCGGGGCATCGTCAATGTCAGCGTTTATGTCATTTTTTGTAGTATCTTCTTCGCCACCCGTTACATTCAGGTTGTCCAGATCGGTATCCATAAGATCTGACATGGTCGTATCGACAGATTCCATGGCAGACTCAATGACTTTAAGTAGTTTGTTTTCCTCGACCAAAACAGCTTCGAGATTGAGCAAACTCTGAAATTTAATATCATCAAATCCATGCGTAGCGGTCGGATCGGATATGGCAATGAACAGCGTTTTGCCCCGTTTCAAAAGAGGCAGGGCATTGTGCTTGCGGATCAGTTTTTCGCTGACCAGGTTTATAGGCAAGTTGCGAAGATCAATGGCATCCAGATCGAAAAATGGCACACCGAATTCAATCGATGCTTTTGAAGCAATAGTTCGGCTATCGACAACTTTGTTGGCAACTAAGTAGTTTATCAGGGAGACCTTGTTTTTTTGGGCCTCCTGAATATAATTTTTAGCGTCTTTTTCCGTTACCAAGCCTTCCTGGATTAGACATTTTGCAAGCCCGCCGAAATGAAAATCTGTTGTCGCTGTAGCCATGGAGTCTTTACTCAGTGATCGTATCAGATGAATATAGATGAAAGGGGGATAAGGTTCAAGGATTAATAAAACAGCTACCCTGTCTTAATCTCCAGTAAAAATGGCTTGCCTGCTTTTAACCTAACTTAGCAACTTGCCGTTTGCGCTATAAAAATGGCCCGTTTTGGCGCTGGGAGGCCTTCGCAAGTCAGCATTGGGTTGTCTGGGGCTAGATTATCTTTTAGCGAATGAAAAGTCATCCACGCCGTACTCCGCTGTTCTTCCGTACTAGTTACAGTGATATCTATCAGGCGGATATTTTTAAATCCGCAACGGCTTAACCAAGCCATCAATGTTGGACAGCTTGGCAGAAACCAGACATTACGCATTTTTGCATATCGGTGTTCAGGGACTAGCACTTCGCCTAATCCGCCATCAATAATTAGCGTTTCCAAAATGAGTTCCCCGCCGGGCACAAGGCAATCCCTTAATTCCAATAGATGGTCGATGGGAGAACGGCGGTGATAAAGCACGCCCATAGAAAATACGGTATCAAACGCTCTCAGACCGTATGGCAGGTCTTCTATACCTAATGGCAGGACAAAAACAGGCGGCGTTTCCCCATGCAGTTTTCGTACGGACTGGAATTGCATGACGTTAAGCAACATGGGGTCTATGCCGACCACCAATTTAGCTTGGGCGCCCAGCATGCGCCAGCAATAATAACCGTTACCGCAGCCTATATCCAGAACCAGGCGGTGCTTGAGCGGGGAGATATGATTTTCGACGCGCCTCCATTTCCAGTCTGAACGCCATTCAGCATCAACCTTAATGCCAAATAGCCCGTAAGGCCCTTTCCGCCAGGCATGAAGGCTTTTTAACTGGGTTTCCAGTGTTGCCCTTGCCAGCTCTGTCAAGTCATTCGCAGAGCCTATTTGTACAACGTCCGCATCGAGGATACGTAGTCTAGTAGAAAATTCCGGCAGCTTATCAATTAGCTGCTGCCATATTGCCAACAGTCCATGACGGGTTGGGTCGAACGCATCGCTGATTTGTTGTGGTAAGCGATCTGCCCATGGGTCTGCCTTTGCAGACCGTAGAGCTTGATATAAGGGCTGGTAATCAATCACTTAAGGGCAATTATTGAAGCATGTAAAGTATTGGAACCAGACTTCAGCACTGTTGAAGCCCACTTTTTAGTCGTTGCCGGTGCTGGCTAAAGGTTTCAGGGATAAGGACGTTTTCCAGGACGGTTCGTTTTTGGCTAATTTCCAGGCCAGTATAACCATTGGCGTTTTTAAAAAGTTGATTCGTCCGATTTGCAGGGTGCGTTGTCTGTCATCATCAAACGTGAACGCGCTAATGTCACCGAGAGGATTGGCGAAAACGAATCTTTCAATGGACTCACGGTGGATGGGCAAATGCGCTCATTAGGACAGGATTTTCTGGATGGCATCCAGTTTTACGAATCGGTGGGCTTGAGGATTAGCGGTTTGAGATACTTTTTTCTTTTACTATCCCTGCCTTGCGGAAGGGATAAGCTTCCAAAGGGATGTTAGGAGTTTTTGGCTGCCAGGGCTTCTGCGTTGCGCTTGGCCAGTCCATCAATAACAGCCGCCAAGGAACCTTTAGTCCTGACTTCATTGCTGAAAGTTGAGCGGTAGTTGGTCACCAGGCTGACGCCTTCGATCATGATGTCGTAAGCTTTCCATTCTCCATTTGACAACAGCATACGGTAGTTTACGCTGATGGGTTGCAGGCCGGGTTGCAAAACTTCCGTCTTCACGACCACTTTGTTGGCGGCATTTCCCATTTCCAGCGGCAGAAAGCGGACAGTCCAATCTTTAAATTCCACAAATGCGCGGGAATAAGTCCGTACCAGTAAGGTCTGAAACTCGCGTTTGAAACGTGTTTGCTCATCCCCGCTTGCTGTTTTCCACAATTTACCCAAAACTAACTCGGAAATTTTGTCAAAATCGGTGTGCGGGTAGATGGTTTGGTCAACAAATTGGGCAACTTGGGCAAAATTTTGGCTAAATGATTTATCCTGTAACTTTTGTTGGAGCTTGTCTGATGCCTCTTGAATAGCCTGTTGGGGAGGCAATAAGTCTGAAGCCTTTACGCCAGTTACGGACAACAAGCTCAGTAGTACAACCAGTAAACCCAATACTTTATATTGTTTTGTTTTCATAAAACCCTCTAAAATCAGGCCAATGCTACCCAGCCTATTAAATAGGCGGCATTGGCAGATGATATGGTGAATAAGCAGGAATGCCGTTTACCCTTTTTTAATCAAGTAGTTTCAACCAATTCGACAGAAAAGCCAGGGTAAAAAGCCATTATTCCGTAATCCATGAGTACACATAAGATGCCTTATAGTAACATTAAATTTCCTTCCACACGTATGCGAAGAATGCGTTTTGATGATTTTTCCCGCCGCTTGATGCGCGAGAATCAACTAAGCGTCGACGATTTAATATATCCCATGTTTGTTATTGAGGGCTTAAACCGGAGGGAGCCTATTCCGTCCATGCCAGGTATAGAAAGATTGTCCCTGGATTTATTATTGGAAGAAGCACGGGAAGTTTACGAGCTTGACATTCCAGCCATTGCGCTGTTTCCAGTGATTGGCGCAGATAAAAAATCCAATGATGCGGCAGAAGCCTACAACCCTGAAGGTTTAATCCAACGTAGCGTCAGGGCATTGAAAAAAGACTTGCCAGAGCTAGGAATCATCACAGATGTTGCTCTTGATCCCTTTACCGTGCATGGTCAGGATGGCCTCATCAACGACCAGGGTTATGTCGTTAACGATGAAACGGTAGCAGTGCTCGTCCGGCAAGCGCTTTCCCACGCTGATGCCGGCGCAGATATTGTTGCGCCCTCGGATATGATGGATGGACGTATTGGCGCTATCAGGCAGGCTTTCGAGGCAAAAGGGCAGATTAATGTAAGAATTCTCGCTTATTCGGCCAAATATGCCTCCAGTTTTTATGGGCCATTTAGGGATGCAGTTGGCTCATCAGGCAGTCTGGGCAGCGGTAACAAATACAGTTACCAAATGGATCCTGCCAATTCCGATGAGGCTTTGCGCGAAATCCAGCTTGATTTACAGGAAGGCGCGGATATCGTCATGATTAAGCCAGGAATGCCATATTTAGACATTATCCGCAGGGTAAAAGACTTCTATGGTGTGCCCACTTTTGCTTATCAGGTCAGTGGGGAGTATGCTATGATTAAAGCCGCTGCCCTAAATGGTTGGCTGGACGAGAGACCAGTTGTTTTGGAATCCCTGCTGGCTTTCAAACGTGCCGGCAGTGATGCAATTCTGACTTATTTTGCAAAATCTGTAGCTAGCTGGTTGGCTCAGGCTGATAGGCATGTTTGAACAAAACGCTATCTTCAAGGATGTGCTATAAATCAATAACAAATTACTACAATGAGAGGTATTGCTATGGAATTAGTTACAACAACTCCCGGTTATGAAATGCTGCTACGCTGGGTGCATTTGTTAGCAGGTATTACCTGGATCGGTTTGCTTTACTATTTTAACTTGGTACAGGGTGAATACTTTAAAGAAGCCGATGGCGGTGCAAAATCGGATGCCATACAAAAATTAGTGCCACGGGCGTTATGGTGGTTCCGTTGGGGCGCTATGGTGACCTTGCTGACTGGTTTAGGTATCCTTGGCCTACGGGGTGCCGGCAATTCCCTTGATATTTACGTTGGCGCGTTTCTCGGTATCCTTATGTTCACGAATGTCTGGTTAATCATCTGGCCTAACCAGAAGACAGTCATTGCTTCTGCGACCCAAGTTGCTAACGGTGGGCAAGCATTGCCAGAAGCGGCTGGTGCGTTGGCAGCAGCGGGTCTGGCCTCGAGAACGAATACTTTGTTTTCGGTGCCCATGCTCTATTTCATGGGTGCGTCAACACATTTTCCGCATGGTTTTAATTTCCTGGCTTTCCTGATTGCCGCCGTCATTATTCTCGCGTTGGAGTACAACGGTGCTTATCCAGCGCTAAAAAATGTCGGCTTTTTAAGTAAATTGCCAGCTGCCGGAAAAATGGGGCCTTATACCAGTGTTAATGGGGTGATCTACTGTGGATTAGGGTTGACAGTTATCCTGTTCCTGATTGTTGATTTTATAAAGTGACAGTTATCTAAATTATTCAAAAAAATAGCCGCACTATGCGGCTATTTTTTTGTCCGTGTTGAGTGCAATTAGCTTGGGAATCATTCAGCGTAGTTAAATTATTTCCGATTTATTGTTGTTTATCTTATCGTTACGTTGATTGTCTTGGAACTATGGTTGATAACACAAGGTACGAACATGACTGATAAAGACTGCTATGCGGTGTTTGGTTACCCAATAAAACACAGCAAATCGCCGCAAATCCATCGGCTTTTTGCGGAACAAACCCAACAATTGCTTGAATATACCGCTCAAGAAGTGCTGGCTGAACGGTTCAAGGATTCGGTTAACGTTTTTTTTTCTCAAGGTGGTAAAGGTTTAAATTGTACCTTACCCTTAAAAGAACTGGCCTGGGCATTTGCCGACCGCAGGACGGAACGCGCCGAATTGAGCAAAGCCGTTAATACGCTGGCGTTACAGGGGGATGGTTCCCTATTGGGCGATAATACCGACGGTTGTGGTCTTATTGCGGACTTGACGGGCAATCACGGTATTTCTTTAGAGGGAGCCAGGATTTTAATTTTGGGTGCGGGAGGGGCTAGTCGGGGGATTATTGCGCCCATCCTCGGACATTCCCCTAACCATTTAACCATAGTAAACCGTACTCCAGAGAAAGCAATTGCTTTGGCAACCGAGTTTAGTATCTTAGGTGATGTGGAGGGCTGTAGTTTTGCCGACATACAAGGTCAACAACCATTTGATTTAATTATCAATGCGACCTCGGCAAGTTTGACCGATGAAATGCCGCCACTTGCAGATGATTTATTGGCTGCGGAAGGTGTGTGTTACGACCTTGCTTACGGCAACAAACCAACGTCATTTGTCCGCTGGGGCGCAGCACACAATGCCAGAAAAAGTCTGGACGGATTGGGAATGTTGGTTGAACAAGCGGCAGAAGCGTTTTTCTTATGGCGATCAATTCGTCCACAAACAAAGCCAGTCATAGCCGTATTGAATGCCGAGCGCGGATTTTCTTGATAGATTAGCCAACGTTTTCCGAGAAGAAAGCACTTTTTAAGCAAATTTTGTCCGATGCTGATTAGGTACAAGGTTGTAGCTTTCAGCGTGGAACGAGAAAGAAATTTTAAATTTCTTTTAGCTATTTTTATCATAACCTCTGCATCCGCCCATTACCGGAACGTCCAATGGCAAGTCTTACTTAAAGTGCAAGAATATCTAGCGTTGTATTTAGCAAATGATGGGCAAACGATAAAGCAGTTTGCCCACCCTTGGGCTATTACGTAACATCAGTTAGTTAACTTGATCGGGATATGATATTGAAGCATAAACAGCGCCAACAGACTCCGATGTGGCATTCACTGCCTACGAATGAAGTTTGTGCAGCCCTCGCCAGCGATGAATCGGGCTTAAGCCTAGCGGAAGCGGAACAAAGGCTAAAAAAACACGGTGCCAATAAGTTAACGCCTTCCATTAGCCGCAGCCTTCTCAAACGGTTTCTAAGCCAATTCCACAATGTCTTAATCTACCTATTGCTGGGCGCGGCCTGCATAACCTACGTCATCGGGGAACGTATAGATAGCCTGGTTATCCTGGGTGTGGTATTCATCAATGCATTAATAGGTTATATCCAGGAAAGCAAGGCAGAAAAAGCCCTGCATAGCATTCGTAACTTGTTGACCCAACAGGCGATGGTGCGCCGGGATGGCAAGGATTTCCTGGTCTCTGCCGAACAATTGGTGCCTGGTGATATCGTTAGTCTGGAAAGCGGCGACAAAGTGCCGGCAGACATTCGTTTGGTGCAGGCTAAGAGTTTACGTATTGATGAGTCCATGCTCACGGGCGAATCAGTTCCGGTCGAAAAACATAGCCGAGCGGTAGAACTCAATGCCGTGTTGGGGGATCGGCGTAGCATGGCTTATTCAGGGACTCTAGTGACGTATGGCACCGGTCTAGGTATTGTGGTCGCTACGGGCGATTCTACCGAGATAGGCCGTATCAACAAGTTGCTAAGCTCGGTTTCACCATTGGTCACGCCCTTGCTTCGGCAAATTGCCGAATTTAGCCGATGGCTGACGTTGATAATCTTAGCCGTCGCCACTGTGACTTTTCTATATGGTTGGACTATTCAGCACTCCTCACCGACAGAATTGTTTATGGCTGTGGTCAGTCTGGCAGTGGCGGCAATTCCTGAAGGCTTACCGGCTATTATGACCATTACCCTAGCTATTGGTGTCCAACAAATGGCCAGGCAAAATGCCATTATCCGGCGTTTACCTGCGGTGGAGACTTTAGGGGCAGTCACGGTCATTTGCACTGACAAAACCGGAACCCTGACCTGTAACGAAATGACGGTGAAATCAGTTTTCGCCGACAACACTCTTTTCACGATAGGGGGCGCTGGCTATGACCCCAAAGAAGGTTGCATTGAGTTGGATGGAGCTGCGATAGATATAAAAAGCTATCCCGATTTGGAGATGCTGATAAAAGCTGCGGCGCTTTGTAATAACGCCTCAGTGATACAAAGTTCCGGCGTTTGGATAAATCAAGGTGATCCCACTGAAGCCGCATTGATTACACTGGCATTGAAAGCTAATATCGCAGTTGATGATTTAAAGCGGGAATTAACACGTATCGATACGATTCCGTTCGAATCGGCGCATTGTTTCATGGCGACACTTCATCATCATCAAGGGACAGGCTTTGTATTAGTTAAGGGGGCCCCTGAACGTGTTCTCAGTCGATGCAGCCATCAACTTGAGAGGAGCTTGAAGATACCTATTGACCTTGAAGAATGTTCTCGGCAAATCCATAAATTGGCCGCCTGTGGTCAACGCGTCATTGCAGTCGCCTTAAAGTCATTGCCCGTAACACAAAGGCAGGTGAACTTTGCAGATGTCGAGTCAGAACTGACATTGCTGGGTATTATTGGCATGGTTGACCCCCCCAGGCCTGAAGCTTTGCAGGCCGTGCATAACTGCCAGGATGCCGGGATTCGGGTCAAAATGATAACTGGCGACCATGCCGTGACGGCGTTGTCCATCGCCGAACAGATGGCTATTGGTAACGGTTCCGTCCTGCGCGGGGAGGATCTGGATCGTATGTCTGACAGTGAGCTTAAAGAGGCCGTTTGCGCTGTTGATGTTTTTGCCCGTGTCAGTCCGGAAAATAAATTACGCCTGGTCATGGCTCTGCAAAACCATCATTTTATCGTCGCGATGACGGGTGATGGTGTCAATGATGCGCCTGCGTTGAAATGTGCTGATGTGGGCATAGCGATGGGCAAGAAAGGGACGGGGGTTGCCAAGGAAGCGAGCGAAATGGTGCTGGCGGACGATAATTTTGCGTCCATAGCAAGGGCGGTGGAGGAAGGGCGCGGAATTTACGACAATCTAAAGAAGGCGATACTATTTATTTTGCCCACCAGTGCCGCCGAAGCATTGATGATTATAGTGGCTATCCTGTCGGGTAATATTTTGCCCATTACGCCGGTACAAATTTTGTGGGTTAACATGATTACGGAAATTACTTTGTCGCTCACGCTGGCTTTTGAGGCACCGGAAAGCAAAGTCATGAGCCGTCCCCCCAGGAAACCTGACGAGCCGTTGCTTTCCGGTTATTTAGTCTGGCGCATCGTGTTTGTTTCTGTGGTTATGGTGGGAGGGACTTACGGCCTTTTTCTTTGGGAGCAAAGCCTGTCTTCCTCAATTCCAGCAGCGCGGACGGTGGCAGTCAATACACTAGTCATGTTTGAAATTTTTTATGTTTTCAATAGCCGGTATTTGCTGAACTCAGTCCTCAATATACGGGGACTATTTGGTAACTGGTTGATTTGGCTGGCAGTTGCTATTTTGGTGATTGCACAGTTAGGCTTAACCTATTGGCCGCCAATGCAGGCTATGTTCGGGACAGAGAATATTGACTTGCATACCTGGACGTACATTATCGTGGTCGCGTCCAGTTTGTTTGTGTTGGTTGAGATTGAAAAATTAATCATTCGCTCGGTGATAGCTAAATTTTCGGGGACGAATAAAGAGCCGTTTTTGGGTTGAGTGTGCCGGGTTGGGCTGGGTCTATATCTATAACTTCAGGATATTAAAAGTGACTATTCACCACGAAGGACACTGAGAACACGAAGTTTTTATTGCTTGTTCGAACACAAGGTAACAAGCCTTCCTTATCAACCTCCATTTCAACACCAACCGATTCTTCGTGATCTCTGTGGTGAATTATGAAAGCAGATTGGATCCAGAATTTTTACGAGTCCTCAAGATATTTGTTCTTGAGTTCTACATAATGCCGACTGGAATAAATCAAAAATTCCCTTTCCGTATCTGTTAAAGGCCTGACTAATTTGGCAGGGGAGCCAACGTAAAGATGCCCACTTTCGAGAATTTTGCCGGAAGGGATCAATGCGCCAGCGCCTAGCATCACGTAATCTTCTATGACAGCATCGTCCATAATGATTGCGCCCATACCGATCAGGCAATAGTCGCCAATTTTACAAGCATGGACAATAGCCCTATGGCCTACTGTGACACCTTTGCCGATGATTAAGGGATAACCACGGTCAGTAAATTTTCCGTAATGTGTGACATGTAAAACAGAACCATCCTGGATATTGGTGTCGTCGCCTATCGTAATGCTTTCAACATCCCCCCTCACCACAGTCGTCGGCCATATAGAGACATTATCGCCAATAGTGACATCGCCGATCACAACAGCGCTGTCATCAATGTAAGCCGAATGACCAATTCTAGGCAGAATACCGTTGAATTCTCGGATGCTCATTGCATTCCTCTGATTGAATTTGCAAAAGGTAGTATTTAGAGTATTGAATTAAGAAATGGGCCTACAAGGTATTTGTTTGGCACCCCAATTGCGATCCCTGGATTTGGAAAAGGGTAGTTTTGTCAATATTAATGGGATTTTGCTAAATGTGGATTTGCCTGGCAGTAAGGACTGCCAGGCAGGGTTGAGCATTATTTCTTTATAGCATCGGCTTTTTGTTGAGCAGAATCGCTAACTTCACCGGCAACTTCAGATGTTTTTTCGAGCGTTGCTTTAGTTGCATCTAAAGCCCCTTCTTTTATGGCTTCACCCGCTTTTGCGGCGGTATCTGCTGTCGCACTTGCGGCATCTTTGGTGCCTTCAACAATTGCGGATCCCGCTTCTTTTGCGCCTTCAACAACGGCAGATCCAGCGTTTTCGGCCCCTTCAACAGCCGCAGCACCGGCGTTGGTTGCGCTATCAACTGGTTTAGAAGCCTCCTCAGTAGCAGTACTCGTGGTGGATGGCTCAGCAGTTGAAGTCTGCGGTGCATTCCCACTATTATCACAGCCTGCCAATAAAGCTATACTGATCATACTTGTAGCAATAATCTCTTTAGTTTTCATACTTGGGATATCCTGATGTTGAGTTACGAATGATGTTGTCGGTTACCTGGAGATTTCATAGGTAATGCCTAATACTAACACATTGGTAAATGTGCTTTGCATAAAAAATTGATTTTGAAGGCATCAAATGCGTTATCTTTTAGCCAATGGTATCCCCATAAGCTTAAGGTTAAATTAATAAAAAATTCTTTTCGATCAGTGTGCCTAACTAAATGTAAGAGGATGTATAAGTTACGTTTTGGCTTTTTTCATGGCGAATAAGACGACCGCAAAAACTGTTAAGCTGGGGAGCAGCGCCATTAATGGCGGATTGAGGTTATAGATTAACCCCATGTGGTTGACGATTTTATCGACAATATTGAAGCCCATCCCAATCGTGACGCCGATCATGATTCGGGCGCCGACGCTTACCCCTCTGTGGATACCGACAACAAAAGGAGCCGACACCAACAACATAACGAAAGTCGTCAGCGGACTGACAGCACGCGCCCAAAAAGCGGCTTCATAAGTGTGTGATTTTTGATGATTGGCTTTTAAAAACTCGACGTACATCGCCAAATCGTATAAGGAGAGATCATTAGGATCAACGACGACAATTTTCAATAAATTGGGGGCAATTGACGATTTCCATGTCTGCTCAATTTGTTGGCTTACCTGGATGTGCTGTGTTGAAATTACCGATTGCCTAATGTTTGTCAGTTTCCATGTATTGTTACCCAAAAAAATTGCCTTATCGGCATGTATCGCCCGATGTAAACGATGTTGCCCGTCCAGTTCATAAATGCTAATGTCAGAAAACCCCCCATCGTCTCCTGCTTGGCGTACATTGACATAGCTTGAACCTTCGCGCAGCCAAAGCCCGTACTTAGAATTCATGATAACCTGTTCATTGATGGCGGACATTTTAATTTTTTGCCCGAGCCTTTCTCCCAATGGTGCGATAAATTCACCGATCAGCACTGACACCGTAACAAGGACAAGACCCGCCAGCATAGTGGCCTTTATGATCCCCAGCACTGAAAGGCCGGATGCCTGCATGGCGACCAGTTCGCGGGTATTGCCCATAGCGCCCAGGACAAATAAGCTCCCAATCAATGCCGATGCCGGCACCAGTTCAAAAAGTACCCTGGGCGAGGTTAAGCTAAGATAAAAAAAAATTTGTTTCAGGCCATAGTGGCCTTTACCCAGATCTTTCAATTCATCGGCAAAGGTAAACAAATTGAACAGCGTCAGCAAGACCAACAGCGCAATTAACGAGCCTTTCAGGATTTCTTTGGCGATATAGAATGACAGTACATTCATTTTGAAACCTTTTTTCTAAAAGTCGCAATTAACCATTGATATCCGTACCAGTTTGCCAGTAACAGCAAGCCAGTAACGAGCAGAAGTAAACTTACCCAAAAAATGCCCGGCCAAGCCGGAATAGAACCCTTAATGACACCGCTTCGGGTAACACTGGAAAGGTTTCCGTAGCTAAAATAAATTAAAAAACCCAGCAATATGCTTCCGTAGATGCCGCCCCTGGGTGAAATTTTTGCCAGCGGCACGGCAAGAAATGCCAATAAAAGAATACCTAATGGCAAGAAAAGCCGGTTTTGTAATTCTGCGACATCCCTTTTTTCTGTAGACTTCCATAACGCGCTGCTGGCAATTGCGTTGGGCGTAAGTAAAGCCGATACGGCCCGTTCTTGTATCTTTACAGCGTATTCCTCAAACACTTCAACGGCATAATCGTAATCGCCGGGATGACCTTGGATGCGTTCACCGTTCTCAAAAACCATGTAACGTCCGCCCGGTAACTCTTCGAAACGGCTATGTTCTGCGGTGACTATGCTCAGTTTATCTGTTTTCCGATCTTGCACAAAAATAGAGTGCATTTTGTTGTCCGAGGTGATGTTCTCGACATAAAATACCAAGTCACCCTGGCTGTATTCACTAAATTTACCCGCCGCGATACCACGGATATCGGAAGATTGTTCATCCTGATTCAGTATTCTCTGAATCCTGCTTTCAGCCCACGGCGAGACGTAGAGAGATAAGCCAAAGGTGATGATGCTCAAAGGAAACACCAACAAAAAAACCGCCCTGTAGAGGGTTCCAGCGCCACCCCCGGCAGCGGCAATTGCCGACATTTCCTGGTCTTTGTATAACCTCCCCAGTACCATCAATAGTGCCATGAAGGTCGCGGCAGGCAACAGGGAAATGCCAGCGGTAACCGTTTTTAAGCCCAAGATAGTCATTAAGGTGTCATTGGAAATATGTCCCTCAACCGCCTTATCGAGAATCTTGATGAATTTTCGGCTCACGATGATGACTACAATAACAGTCCACACTGACAATAGCGTCTTCAGCAAGTCCTGGGCAATCATCCTGTCCAAGACGGAAATTAATGGTCGCCTAGCCATTTTATAGCCTTTTGGCCAATCCGCTTCCAAGCCTATCTCCTCAATCAAAACGATAATTGTGTTGTATAATCAAAACAGATTTGAGTGGGCAACTGCCGTCCACCCACAAACCTTACCCACTAGAAACAGCTAAACACAGATGGACTATTCTATAGAAACTGCGCCCCTAGAAACACTGTCATGTGATTGTATCATCATCGGTGTCTATCAAGACCGGCAACTGGTTCCTTCTGGAACAGCGCTTTCCGACAACATTCAACACGTAATCGCCAAAGTCATTAGCCGGGGTGACACGAGCGGTAAGGTGGCTGAAACTGTCCTGATAAATGTCATTCCAGATAGCGGGGTTGAGCGTGTGCTGTTGGTCGGCTTGGGCGAAAACAAGCCCTTATCGCCCAAAGATTTCAGGAAAGCGCTATCAGCTGCGGTCAATAGCCTTAAAAAACCGTACATAAAATCAATTGCCTGCGGTCTTGCAGACATTGCCGTCGAAGGCTGCAACCTGCAATGGAACGTACGGCAAATCGTTGAGGTGTTCAACGATGCCGTTTACCAATTTACTGCCCTCAAATCCGATAAGGAAACCGAGAGCAAGCTACAAAAAATCACGATTACGTCACCAGAAAGCGGACTTGCTTCAGCTCAACTGGGTTTAACCCAAGGCTTGGCAATTGCCGAAGGCGTTGGTTTTACCAAAGCGCTTGCCGATCTCCCAGGCAATATCTGCACCCCGACTTACCTGGCTGAACAAGCGATTGAACTCAGCAAAAACCATTCAGGACTTAGCGTTAAAATTCTGGAAGAATCTGATATGACCGCACTCGGCATGGGTTCTTTTCTATCCGTTTCACGCGGCAGCCGGCAACCCGCCAAATTGATTGCCCTGGAATACCAAGGCGGCAAGAACGGCAGTAAACCTGTGGTCTTGGTGGGCAAAGGCCTAACCTTCGATGCGGGTGGCATTTCATTAAAACCCGGCGCTGGCATGGACGAGATGAAATACGATATGTGCGGTGGCGCGGCAGTCATGGGCACTTTGCTTGCCGCCGTAAAAATGCAATTGCCGATCAACATCGTGGGCTTAATCCCCTCATCAGAAAACATGCCTGATGGCGATGCCAACAAACCCGGCGATATTGTCACCAGCATGTCCGGTAAAACCATAGAAGTCTTGAACACGGATGCAGAAGGCCGATTGATCCTTTGCGATACATTGACTTATGCAGAACGATACAAGCCTGATGTCGTCATAGACTTGGCAACCTTGACCGGCGCTTGTCTAGTGGCTTTGGGCCGTGTCCCCAGCGGCTTGCTTGGCAACGATGACGACCTGTGCAATGCCTTGATTGCAGCGGGTGTAGCCGCTTGTGACAGTGTTTGGCGCTTACCCTTATGGGAAGAATATCAGGAGTTGCTCAAATCCAATTTTGCCGACCTTGCCAACATCGGCGGCAAAGATGCCGGTACGATAACCGCCGCCTGTTTCCTTTCGCATTTCGCCAAAAATTTCCGTTGGGCGCATCTCGATATAGCTGGCACAGCCTGGCGGACAGGACAATTCAAAGGCGCAACAGGCCGTCCCGTGCCCTTATTAAGCCAATATCTCATCGACCGGGTAAGCTCATAGGTTAGGCGGGTGCCTGAAATCAGCTTTTACGTATTGCCGACGGAATCAACCCAGGAACGCTACCTGTTTGCCTGCAAACTGATAGAAAAAGCCTACCGCAGCGGTTCTTTTGCTTATGTACTCACCGATTCTTTAGAACAAAGCCAGCTCATCGACGACCTGCTCTGGACTTTCAGGGCAGGCAGCTTTATTCCCCATCAGGTTTACACGGGCGACCTGCCCACTATTGAAAATGTCGTATTGATAGGTTTAAGCAATCCACCTGAACGCTGGCAGAAGACCGTGATTAACTTGTCTTCGCAATGCCCGCAAGATTTTCAGCAAGCCGAACGCATTCTTGAAATACTGGATAACAGCGAAGAAACCAAAACATGGGGTAGAAATCGTTATCGGCAGTATCAACAGGCGGGGATTGAAATTGCTACGCATAAGATGTGATGATTGCTCCAGGGAACCCCTAATAATACCCTCTCACTCAGGGCAAAGGTATCTATACAACTCGTCATCTCGGCATGGATTGCCGAGATCCAGAAGCCATGGATGGCAATGTTAAATCTTGCCATCCATTTTTTGGATTTATGGAAGACACCTTTGAGCTGATTTCCACATCCCTGTGTTCTGGATTCCGGCAATCCATGCCGGAATGACGGTGAAAAACATGTGTGAGTACCTATTGCCCTGATGGAGAAGGAGATTTCTCAGTTAATCCAGTTTTCTATCGTCAAGCCTTCTACCCAATCGAACTCCCGGACATTATTGGTCACAAGTGTGGCGGCTAGGCTCAGTGCATGGGCAGCAATCAACATATCTAACGAGCCTATTGGCGTTCCTTTGGCTTCAAGTTGAGCCCTGATTTCGCCATAACAAACAGTCACTTCGGCATCAAAAGGGAAGGGAGTCGCTATTTTTGCGAAAGCTTGTTTTGGGCATCCCAGCCCAAGCAAGCGGCAAAAACTTAACGCGACCGCCAATGCCTGCGGCTGCCCCAGCCGTCCTGCTTCCCTCGTTTTATACCC
>NZ_JBKKBJ010000100.1:0-9368 GCF_046714055.1 Methyloglobulus sp.
CTTGCGTTTATAAGCCTGGTCACAATCCCTTTGCCGTCCTGGTGTCAGCCGCTCCACGCGCACCCAAAAATCATCGGGAACTTTCCGGCTTTGTGGTCTTTTCAACGAATGGCAACCTTTAGTAAAGCAATTGATTGCAATTCTTTCACAACTATATAGAATTTATCAAGTTATTTTCGGATAAGCTCTTAGTACATTTTGTAATGAGGACATTTATAAGAATGTTTTGCAATAAATAACTGCATAGATGGAGTAACTTTTTGGAAAATATGAATAATAAATGGCTAAGTGGGAAATATTTTCATGACCCTCCTATTTTTCAGCGTTTTTACACGGCCTGGATCCACATCGGACTCTCAAGTTTGTATGGGAAACATCATTTTTTCGGTACCCCACCTCAAAATAACACCACGTTCAGATTTAATGTTCTTCTTGCACTCTAAATTTTTCAAACACTTTATATCCTCAAGGTAATAGCATCTTTAATCCAATGCAAATATCCCTTCTGAAATTTATTGACATGTTTTCATCAAATTTGGACAAAATTGAGCTTCGATAAATAAAGTCTATCTTATTAGTTCAGCGGCTGCCAATTTGTTTCATCTTATTGTTTTATAAAGTTATTCACTATTAAATGACTTTGAATCAAAAATATTTCAAATTCTATTCTTTTTAAGTCCGGATTGAATAAAAGCCAATTTTTACAACTTTTTTATATTTAAATCGTTAGATTATTGCCCAATATTTAGTAACTAAGGGGGTAATTATGGCTATTACATATGCATTAAACGCTATATTGGCAGCAGCATTGTTCATCTATTTGTTAGTGGCGTTATTTTTTCCGGAGAAATTTTAATGTTTATCAACAATTACCTCCAAATTTCCTTGTACTTCATCACGGTGTTGTTGTTAGCGAAGCCGCTCGGCGTATATATGGCACATGTGTATGAAAATCATCCGGTAATCCTTAATCGCTGTTTAGCACCTTTTGAATTGGCGTTGTACCGTTTGAGTGGCGTTAAAGCAGAGCAAGAGATGACTTGGAAAGAATATGCGGCGGCCTTGCTGTGGTTTAATTTTTTCGGTGGCTTGGCGGTATTCATAATACAAATAGTGCAAGCCTATTTGCCGTTAAATCCGCAACAACTCACGAATGTTTCGTTTGATTCAGCCTTTAATACCGCGATCAGTTTTGTCACCAATACCAATTGGCAGGGTTATTCCGGCGAAATGACGATGAGTTACCTAAGCCAAATGCTAGGCTTGACGGTGCAGAACTTTGTTTCAGCGGCTACCGGAATGGCGGTGTTAGTGACCATGATACGCGGCTTCCAACGCAATCACGCCACGGCTATCGGTAATTTTTGGGTGGATTTAACCCGTGGTGTTTTGTATATCTTATTGCCTTTAGCCCTGGTTTTTGCCTTCTTATTAGTGAGCCAAGGCGTGGTACAAACCTTCAAGCCTTACTTGAATATTCCATTAGTGGAACAGGTTCAAATTAACCCGCTACCGGAACAAGCCAATACCCAAGTGATTGCGGTTGGCCCTGCGGCGTCACAAATCGCTATCAAGCAGCTAGGCACTAACGGTGGCGGTTTTTTTAACGCCAATTCCGCACATCCTTTTGAAAACCCAACGCCGTTGACGAATTTTCTGGAGTTATTGGCGATTTTACTGATCCCGGCGGCGTTGTGCCATAGCTTTGGGACGCTGGTAAATGATCCGCGCCAGGGTTGGGCAATTTTAACAACGATGACACTGGTATTGCTTGGCGCATTGCTGGTTATGCTGCATTACGAGCAAACGGGCAATCCCTTGTTGACCGCACTAGGGGTGGATCAAGCACCCAGCGTGACGCAATCGGGCGGTAACATGGAGGGTAAGGAAACCCGCTTTGGCATTGTGAATTCGGTACTGTGGGCAACAGCTACGACAGCGGCTTCCAATGGTTCTGTCAATGCCATGCACGATTCCTTTATGCCGCTTAGTGGCATGGTGCCTTTGTGCCTGATTCAACTGGGCGAAGTGATATTTGGCGGTGTGGGATCAGGTCTTTATGGCATGTTAATTTTTGCCATTATTGCAGTCTTTGTCGCAGGTCTCATGATTGGGCGCACACCGGAGTATTTAGGTAAAAAGATTGAGGCTTTTGAAATCAAAATGGCAGCCATCGTTATTTTAATTCCGGCCTTTTTCATCTTAATAGGAACCGCGCTGGCGGTTATGGTAGAAGCGGGGAGAACGGCGATTGCCAACCCCGGAGCGCACGGTTTTAGTGAAATTCTCTACGCCTTTTCTTCTGCTGCCGGGAATAACGGTAGTGCCTTTGCGGGTTTAAGTGCCAATTCGTTGTTTTACAATGTCGCGTTGGGGGTAGTCATGTTGTTGGGTCGCTATGGGATCATTATCCCAGTGTTGGCAATTGCCGGATCATTGGCAGCTAAAAAATCTGTGCCTACTACCGTTGGCACCTTGCCCACCCATACCCCTTTATTTGTGCTGCTGTTGATCGCAACCATCCTGCTCGTTGGCGTATTGACGTTTGTTCCTGCCTTGGCATTAGGCCCAATTGTTGAACACTTACAATTACTTAAACAACTTTAATGTAATTTCTCATTACTCACTGATACCATCACTAGACCTTCAAGGTTTTAAAAACCTTGAAGGTCTAAATTCTGCAAATAACATCACCTTCAGAGAATTTAATGATGAATACTAAACATCATACCCAGCAGTTTTTTACCAAACAGATTATATGGGTAGCGCTAGTGGATGCTTTACGTAAATTAGTGCCGCAGCAACAATGGAAAAACCCAGTCATGTTTGTGGTTTACGTGGGCAGTATTTTGACCACCGGATTATGTTTGGCAAGCCTCTACCAAGGAAACGAGCAAGAGCTTGGCTTTATGTTGGCGATAACCTTTTGGCTCTGGTTCACCGTCTTATTCGCCAATTTTGCCGAAAGTATCGCCGAAGGGCGCAGTAAAGCCCAGGCGGCTGCATTAAGGGGCGCAAAGCGTGAACTCATGGCGAAGAAACTTGATGAGCCGCGTCACGGCAGTGATTATGCCAAAATCATCTCTACGCTATTGCGGCGCGGTGATGTGGTGTTGATCGAAGCGGGCGATTTTGTGCCTGCCGATGGCGAAGTCATCGAAGGGGCGGCATCGGTCGATGAAAGCGCGATTACCGGTGAAAGTGCCCCAGTCATCCGTGAATCCGGTGGTGATTTTAGCTCCGTTACGGGCGGGACACGGGTATTGTCCGATTGGTTGGTGGTGCGTGTGACGGTTAATCCCGGTGAAGCGTTTCTCGACCGGATGATTGCCATGGTGGAAAGCGCATCACGCCAAAAAACCCCTAACGAAATTGCCCTGACTATTTTACTGGTCGCGCTGACCTTGATTTTTTTATTGACCACTGTGACCTTGCTGCCCTTTTCCATCTACAGTGTAGATATTGCCCAGTCCGGCACTCCAGTTTCGATTACTGTCCTCGTCGCGCTGTTGGTTTGCCTGATTCCAACAACCATCGGCGGCTTATTGTCTGCGATTGGTGTTGCCGGAATTGGCCGGATGATGCAAAAAAACGTGATTGCCACCTCAGGTCGGGCCATTGAAGCGGCTGGGGACGTGGATGTCTTATTGCTGGACAAGACTGGCACGATTACCTTGGGCAACCGACAAGCGTCGGGGTTTTATCCGCTTGCTGGCATCAGCGAAAAAGAACTGGCTGATGCCGCGCAGTTGGCAACCTTGGCTGACGAAACACCGGAAGGCCGTAGCATTATTATTCTGGCTAAACAGAAATTTGCCCTACGGGAACGCAATATTCAGGAACTAGGTGCTACCTTTGTTCCCTTTAGCGCACAATCCCGGATGAGCGGTGTCAACATCGGTGACCGTCAAATTCGCAAAGGTGCTGCGGATGCCGTTCGCGCCTATGTTGAAGCGCAACAGGGAAAGTTTCCAGATGAGGCAAAACGACTTGCCGATAACGTAGCTCGGCGGGGCAGTACGCCGCTGTTAGTGGCTGAAGGTGGTCGGGTATTAGGGGTAATCGAGTTGAAAGATACCGTCAAAGGCGGCATCAAGGAACGTTTTGTCGAGTTACGCCGGATGGGCATCAAAACCATCATGATTACCGGAGATAACCGTTTGACGGCGGCAGCCATTGCTGCGGAAGCAGGGGTTGACGATTTTTTGGCTGAGGCGACACCGGAAGCCAAACTTAAGCTCATCCGCGAACAACAGGCGGAAGGACGCTTGGTCGCCATGACCGGAGATGGCACCAACGATGCGCCAGCCCTTGCCCAAGCGGATGTGGCGGTGGCTATGAATTCAGGTACACAGGCGGCTAAGGAAGCTGGCAATATGGTCGATCTGGATTCCAATCCGACTAAATTGATTGAAATTGTCAAAACTGGCAAGCAAATGTTGATGACACGCGGCGCTTTGACGACGTTCAGTTTAGCGAATGATTTGGCGAAATATTTTGCGATTGTTCCCGCCGCTTTTGCCAGCACTTATCCAGAGCTGGGCGCACTGAATATCATGGGGTTAAGCAGCCCATCCAGCGCGATCCTTTCGGCGGTCATTTTTAATGCCCTGATTATTGTTGCGCTGATTCCTTTGGCATTGAAAGGCGTAACTTACAGGCCTCAAAGTGCCGAAGTATTGCTGCGTATTAACTTACTGGTTTATGGCGGTGGCGGGGTCATTGTGCCGTTCATCGGGATTAAGTTAATCGATCTCGGTTTAGTTACATTAGCGTTTTAAAGGATAAGGAGACTATTATGACTCAGCAAATAAAACCCGCATTACTCATGCTTTTGTTTTTTACTGGCTTAACCGGGATTGCGTATCCCCTGCTAGTTACCTTTGGAGCGCAGATGCTATTTCCGGCTCAAGCAAACGGCAGTTTAGTCCTCAGTGATAAACAAACTTTGGGTTCGGAACTGATCGGGCAAACCTTCACCCGCCCTGACTATTTTTGGGGACGGCCTTCTGCGACTTCGCCCAATCCTTATAATGCCGCTGCCTCTAGCGGATCTAACTTAGGGCCGAGCAACCCTGGGCTGAGAGAGCTTGTGCAACAACGCACCAAAGTGCTACGCGATCTCGATCCCAAGAACACCCAACCTATTCCGGTGGATTTGGTGACGGCTTCAGCCAGTGGGCTTGATCCGCATATCAGTCCCGCCGCAGCAATGTTTCAGGCTAGCCGGGTGGCTTCAGCCAGACATTTACCCGTGGAGAAAGTTGAAGATTTAGTGGCACATTGCACCGAACATCGGCAATGGGGCATATTAGGTGAACCCCGGGTGAATGTATTGAAATTAAATTTAGCGTTAGATAATCGGCTTACCTGCCTTTGAAGGAAGGCGTTATGAATGATTCCCGCCCCGATCCAGATGCCCTACTCGCTCGCGTAGAACGCGAGGAGCAACAACAGAAACGTGGAAAGCTAAAAATCTTTTTCGGGGCAGCCGCAGGCGTTGGGAAAACCTACGCAATGCTCTTGGCGGCGCATACCAAACGCCTTAAAGGTATTGATGTCGTCGTCGGACTGGTCGAAACGCATGAGCGGCAAGAAACCATTGTCGTCTTACAAGGATTGGAAGTGCTACCCCCGAAATTGCTGCAATACCGGGGCATGGTGCAGCGTGAGTTTGATTTGGACAGCGCGTTAAAACGCCGTCCTTCGTTAATATTGATTGATGAATTAGCGCATAGTAATGCCCCTGGTTGTAGGCACCCGAAACGTTGGCAGGATATTGACGAGCTGTTGAAGGCAGGGATTGATGTCTACAGCACTCTCAATGTCCAGCATTTGGAAAGCCTGAATGATGATGTGAATCAGGTCACTGGGGTACAAGTTTTGGAGACAATCCCCGATACGGTTTTCGATCTTGCGGATGAAATTGAGCTGATTGATTTACCGCCCGATGATTTATTGCTGCGGCTGAAAGAAGGCAAGGTTTACATACCTCAGCAAGCAGAACGGGCGATGCAAAACTTCTTTCGCAAAGGTAACCTGATTGCGTTGCGGGAATTATCGCTGCGGCTTACGGCTGATCGGGTCGATGCCCAAATGCAAGATTATCGTGACGACAATGCGATACGCGATATTTGGCAGGTCGGCGAATGTATCTTGATTTGTATTGGCGCTGACGCCATCGCGGAACGTTTGGTACGTGCTGGAAAACGCTTGGCGACTAGCCTGCATGCCCAATGTATTGTGGCGTATGTCGAAACACCCAAACTCCAACGATTGCCTCCCGAACAGCGTGATGAGGTGTTGCGGGTGCTGCGTTTTGCTGAACATTTAGGTGCAGAAACAGTGACACTATCAGGTTTGATGATTAGTGAAGAAATATTGAATTTCGCTAAAAACCGCAACACCACCAAAATTGTGTTGGGTAAACCTAACCGCAGGGGTTGGAAACGCTGGCTGTTAGGTTCAGTTGTCGATTCGCTCATTTCCGAAGCGCACAATATCAATATTTATTTACTGGGCAGTCCGCATGGCTCAAAAAAATATAAATTAACCCAATCTAAAAATGGGGTTAAGGCCACATCGACACGCTTTAATTTCCCTAAAGGGGAAACAACTAAAAAACGTTGGTTGGCCTTGTGGTGGGCGATGTGCATTACCGCTGGCAGCAGCCTGGTTGGCTGGTTGATGACGGATCGGTTTGAGTTAGCCAATATTGTGATGGTTTATTTATTGGGCGTGGTTTTTGTGGCTGCCCGCTTTGGCCGTGAAGCATCAGTTTTGGCTTCTTTCTTGAGTGTGCTCGCGTTTGACTTTTTCTTTGTTAAGCCGATCTATACTTTCTCTGTTGCGGATGCCCAATACTTAGTGACGTTTGTAATCATGTTGCTGGTTGGCATTGTCATCAGTCATTTGACCAGTAATATGCGGGGGCAAACCAAAGTCGCCGCGCATCGCGAAAGGCGTGCCCGTGTGCTGTATGCCTTAAGCGAAGAATTGGCGGTCAGCCGGACTTTAACGGATATCGCAAAGGTCGCCGTACGGCATATTCAAGCTGAATTTGGGGGGACGAATGTACTGTTGCTTCCCGTTGACGGTGGGCGCATTGTTTACCCACTGGATACGCCGTTGCCGGAATCGTTGCGGGGATGTGACCTTGGAGTGGCACAATGGGTATTCGACCATGGTCAAATTGCAGGGCTAGGCACAGATACGTTACCGGGCGCGAATGCCGTGTATTTTCCGATGACAGGTTATCGGGGCGTTATTGGCGTGTTGGTTTTACGTGCCGCCAATTTACGAAGGGTGTTCCTGCCTGAGCAGCGCCGATTGCTAGATACTTTTATTAATCAGATTGTGCAAACAATCGAACGTGTTCGGCTTTCTGAAGATGCACAGCAATCTCAGGTGCGTATTGAATCGGAATCATTACGTAATTCTCTACTTAGCGCGATTTCGCATGACTTACGGACCCCGCTAGCGTCCATTGTCGGTGCAGCAAGTACTTTAGTCGATAAGGGTGCCCAGCTTTCGCAAGCGGATCGACAAGAATTGGGCCTTACGATTTATGATGAGGCCTTGCGGATGTCTAACTTAACGAACAATATATTAGACATGGCGCGATTGGATGCCGGGCAAGCGCAACTTAACCGGCAATGGTATCCTTTGGATGAAATCATTGGTGGCGCTTTAGCTCGCCTACGTAAGCAACTTGAAGGGCGGATGGTTAACACTAAACTTCCCGATGGACTGTGTTTGGTGCGTCTCGATGCGGTCTTGATTGAACAGGTACTCATTAATTTGTTGGAAAACGCCTGTAAATATACTCCTCCGGGCAACCCTATTGATATAGTCGCCGAACGTTCAGTGCATACGCTAAAAATTACTGTGGCGGATCGCGGCCAAGGTATTCCGGTAGGGGAAGAAGATAAATTATTTGATAAATTTTATCGGCTAAATCGCGAAGGCTCCCAAAGCGGCGTGGGTTTAGGCTTGGCTATTTGTAAGGCTATCGTTATTGCACATGGCGGGCTAGTGGGTGCAACAAATCGACCCTGTGGAGGGGCGGAATTTTATTTTGTACTGCCGATGGATGAGGCCCCGCCCGAATTAGAAACTGAAGTTCAGCAAGATGGATAAGTTAAAATCAATCATTGTGGTTATTGAAGATGACCCCCAAATTTGCCGTTTTTTACGGACGAGTTTGAGTGCGAATGGTTTTGTGCTGTTCGAGGCCAATACCGGGGAGCAAGGTTTGGTGGAAATTGCCACCCGAAAACCTGATTTGGTCATTCTCGACCTGGGCTTACCGCGTATGGACGGAATAACGGTTATTCATAAAGTGCGTGAATGGTCTAGTGTGCCGATTATCGTGCTGTCAGCCAGAAGCCAGGAGCAAGACAAGATTACGGCATTAGATGCGGGAGCAGATGACTATCTAACCAAACCTTTTAGCATAGGCGAACTATTGGCAAGGATTCGAGTAACCATTCGCCACATTAATCAATTTAAGCAAGACAGTACGGAAACAGAATTTTGCGAGGGCGATTTGCGGGTTGATTTATCCCGTCGACGTGTTTTTATTGGCAAGCGGGAAATACATCTAACGCCCATCGAATACCGGCTTTTGAATACATTAATCCGCCATGCGGGCAAAGTCATGACGCACCGGCAATTACTGTTAAATGTTTGGGGACCTGCCTATGTGGAACATGACCATTATGTCCGCATCTATATGGGACAGCTTCGCCAAAAAATAGAAACAGATTCTACTCAGCCTCGATATCTACTCACTGAAACTGGTGTCGGTTATCGTATGGCTTATAACGGTTTATAGCTATATACGATAGCTTGAGACCTTTGCACGGGTAACAGAAACTCCGGCTGATTGGCTAAGCGCCAATTTTTTTAATATGCCTAGGCCTAAATAGGCAATATTTGGCTGAAACCTGCATTTAACCCGCCATTTTTAATAACCCCTTGGTGATTGCCCGTCGTTTTGCGTACATTGGACGGAGTTATCCTGCCCACGCCATCATCTCGACCTGGACAGCCACGCCCCGCTTGATATTGTGGGCCATCGCCGCCAGCATGAACCGGGCTGGTTGCGCTTAAGGCCCAGGTAACGTGCCTTGCCGATGCCGTAATGTTGCTTGAGGGCGCCAAACACCCGTTCCACGGTGCTGCGGACGCTTGGCCAGGAGCTTATCGTGCTCCGCGCCGGCGCAGGCCTTGTCGGCGCACAGCCGGTGCTCGGTGCGGGTCAGCAGTTTTTTCAAGGACTGCGGGTCATGTCCGTTGCCTGGGGTATGGCCAATGGCCTTGATGAAGCCGCCCCCGTCGACGTTGGCATGCGCCTTGTTCCCGTA
>NZ_JBKKBJ010000101.1:0-9808 GCF_046714055.1 Methyloglobulus sp.
TGAAAAATGGCGTACTAAATGCGTATTTCAGCCGAGTATTGCCTATTAGGGGGCTATACCCATTCGAAAAAATTGGCACACACCATTCAGCCGGGGTTTTTGTTATCCGTGCAAAGGTCTCGGTATATACAAAGAGCAGCAACATTGGAACAAACACCCCTAACTGCTTATAAACATCCATGTCTCGAATAATTCTACTAAGTCTACTCTCAATGTCAATTTCTCGTGATGCGGATAGCATAAGCAAGCTAGCAACCGGAATTAAGTCTGCTGTACAAAATACTTTTTCAAATGCGTAGGGGGTTTTAATCAAAAAAAACGCTACTGGCCAAAAACCGACAATAAAAATTATTGGCAAGCAAAAGTCGAAACAAAACCAAGAAAATAAAGAGTTTTGATAATGTTTTCTAGCAAGTTCTACACTCATTACATTAACCCGAATATTGGAACGCTAATTCCTATAGCTCGATTATTCAACACACTATTTTAATGATAACGCAAGAGGATATGCCGAGGAACGAGACGCAACATTCGCGAACGATGGACTACCGCATCAGCCTGTCCTATCAGCAAGCCCGTATGGGGTGTAACGTAATACGGGGCATCAGTGCCACAAATCCCGGATTCCGCAAGCTCCATCCAGGCCACCAGCCATTTTCATCGCTCTGACTCTTTCTTAGCCACCTTATCCCGTAAATAAACCGGCATGGCCTGTTCGACGGCAACCGCCAAGCCTTGTTTGAAGCCTTCAACACCTAAACGGGCGACTGCCCTGGCCCTGGGCAGGTTATCGGATTCATAACGGATGACGCGGTGCGATAAGCGCGACAACAATTCCTGGTGATACACCTTCCAGCCCGAACCAATACCCACCCCAGACACATCGGGGAATTCGATTTCGCTGGCGGGTATCACCGCTTCTTTCCCTACCAGCTCTGCATAACCGTCAGCATTCCGCTGATAAACACCCCAATAAATCTCATCCATACGCGCATCCATCGCCACGAAAGCAAGGTTTTCGTCGTTATGGTCGAAAAAATCTTGCGCCAGCGCCGCCAGATTAGACACAGGAACCACGGGCAGGTCGAGCGCAAAGGCGATGCCTTGTATGATACCTGTCGCAATGCGTACACCCGTAAAAGAGCCAGGGCCACAACCGAAAGCCAAACCATCGAGATCAACGGGCGTGAGGCTCGCTTCGGACATTAACGAGTCAATCATCGGCAATATCAGTTTGGTGTGTTCTTTAGCTGCCAGGCTGAATTGTTCGGTGATTTTCCCGTCTATCATCAAGGCTGCTGAACAGGCTTCTGTAGCAGTTTCGACTGCCAGTAATTTCATTGCTTATGCTCTATCGGGTTCTCTATCGGCTGTTCTGCCTGAAAAAATGCCCGTACATCATCAATAGTGCGCGTACGTTTCATCGCTGGTACACTATCTAAAAATACTTGCCCATAAGAACGCTTTAATAAACGTGGATCGCATACCATCAAGACCCCACGGTCAGTTTCATCACGGATCAGGCGGCCTACGCCTTGCCGTAAGGCGATCACGGCGGTGGGCAGTTGATATTCAAAAAAAGGGTTGCCGCCGTGTTTGGCGATGGCATCCAATCGTGCTTTTAGTACCGGATCGCCGGGCGATGAAAATGGCAGTTTGTCGATAATGACGCACGATAAAACCTCGCCCCTGACATCGACACCTTCCCAAAAGCTCGCCGTACCCAGCAACACCGCATTGCCCAAGCGCTTGAATTGCTCCAATAACTGGGCTTTAGGCTTACTGCCTTGGATCAGCAAAGGATAATCGAGCCGTTGCTCCAGTAATTCAGCGGCCAGTTTGAGCGCCCGGTGGCTGGTAAACAAAAAAAACGCCCGGCCTCTGCTGGCTTCCAGTACCGGTATGACAAATTCGACGATAGCCGGAATGAAGTTGGTATCATCCGGCTTTGGTAAGCCTTTAGGATGATAAAACAGGGATTGCCTGGGATAATCGAAAGGACTCCCCCATTGTTCACTGTGAATATCGCCCAGACCTAAGTTGTTGGCAAAATGGTCAAACTTATCGGCCACACTCAAGGTTGCCGAGGTAAAAATCCAGGTTGCCTTATGCTGCTGCATGAACGCCTTAAATTCTTTGGCAATATCCAGAGGTGTGCGGCTTAAGGTAAAGGTTTTCCGGTGCGTCTCGTACCAGCGTATCCATTTGCCGGTATTATCATCAGTAATGTCTTCTAATTGTAGGCATATGTCCTCGGCCCGTTTGTAACACAAGTCCAGTTCTTTAGTTTTGACCGATGCCAGTTTCAGTTGCCCGCATAAGCGTCGTAGCTGTTCCTTGACGACATTCAGGCTGGACAGGATTTTAGGGTTATTTTTGATGTCCTTCCAATCGCCGCGCTTAAGCTCAACCCCAAACGCTAAGCGCAAGTCTTTCACTTCATGCTCGAGATCCTCACAGGCTGTCCTGAGTTCGGGGAGGTCGGTTGCATCTTTGAAATATTCGATTAAGGAATCTTTAGCCAGATCAATAAGCTGCTTGCCGCCGACATGGATGCCAAGAAAGTTGGATGCGGTTTCCGCCAACTGGTGCGCTTCATCGACAATCACAACCTCAGCGCTGGGCAACAGTTCACCAAAACCGCTGTCGCGGATAGACCAGTCCGCGCATAACAAATGGTGATTAACCACCAACAAATCACACTCTTGGGCTTTTTTTCTGGCTTTGACCAGAAAGCATTCGCTGTACTCGGGACAATCCTGGCCCAGACAATTCTCAACTGTGGAAGTTGCCAAATACCAAGCCGGATCGCTCTCGGTAAGTCCTGTCATTTCCGAAATATCGCCAACTTTGGTGCGCTGGCTCCAGGACTTGATCTTGGTTAAGGCGGCTGCCTCTTCTTTATTAAAGCCGAAGGTTGATTCCAGCGAATTTTGCAGCCGGTACCGACATAAATAATTGCTCCTGCCTTTCAGCAAGGCGGCAACAAAAGGCGCTTTTAGCGTTTTGCGAATAATCGGCAAATCTTTGTTGAAAAGCTGATCCTGCAAGTTTTTGGTGCCCGTCGAAATGACTACTTTTTTACCCGATAAAATAGCAGGAACCAAATAGGCAAAGGTCTTTCCCGTACCCGTACCGGCTTCGGCGATTAAGTTTTGGTTTTCATCAATCGCGTTGGCGATAGCCTCCGCCATTTCAGTTTGCGCTTCGCGAGGTTGATAGCCTTCCAAAATACTGGCTAATGCACCTTTGTCGCTAAAAAAAGACCTGAATTCTGTCACTTATTGGCTTTTGCCCAGATGAAAAGGGTATTTGGACCCATGCAGATCCTGCGATGGCTATTAATGGTAGAAGCGAGTATTCTAACCGGATTCCAAGCTGATAAGCGATAAGTAGATCAGGGGCAAACAAACCCGAAGTCCCCGAAGAAAAGACAAGGTAAAACTTCGTGTTCTCGGCAATCACTGAAGTACAGGCTGGACGAACGTTAATGGGTTGATTCCGTACCTAGCGAGCTTGACGAACCATGAGCGAATTAATTTGTTCAGAGTTTTCTTACAACCGCCATAGCTGAAAAACATTGCTTAATCCCGATTAATTTGTTTAGCCAGTGCTTCCGCATAACCAATATAAGTTCTTGGCGTAAGCTCTAGCAAGGCTGTCTTTGCTTCATCTGGAATTTCCAGTTTCTCAATGAACAACCGCAGTTGTTCAGGTGTGATACGTTGGCCTCGGGTCAGTTCCTTTAATTTCTCATAAGGCTTTTCGATGCCATATCGGCGCATCACCGTTTGTATGGGCTCTGCCAGGACTTCCCAGTTGGCATTAAGGTCGGCTTCAATAGTTTCAGGGTTAATCTGCAATTTTGAAATGCCTTTTAAAGTCGCTTGTATGGCAATGCTGGTATGGGCTATGCCAACGCCGATATTCCTGAGGACAGTTGAATCAGTCAGGTCACGCTGCCAACGGGAAACCGGCAATTTTTCCGCCAAAAATGCAAACAACGCATTGGCAATACCCAGATTACCCTCGGAGTTTTCAAAATCTATCGGATTGACTTTATGAGGCATGGTGGATGAACCGACCTCACCTGCGACGGTTTTTTGCTTGAAATAGCCCAAGGAGATATAACCCCAAACATCGCGGTCAAAATCCAGCAAAATGGTGTTGAACCGGGACAGTGTATGGAAAAACTCAGCAATGTAGTCGTGCGGTTCAATCTGGGTGGTATATGGGTTAAACTGCAAGCCCAAGGACTCGACAAAGTGCTGGGCAAATTCCGGCCAATCGACTTCGGGATAAGCCACGCAATGGGCATTATAATTACCGACAGCACCATTGATTTTGCCCAGCAATTGCACCGCTTCCAGTTGCTCTTTCTGGCGCAGTAGTCGGGCAGCGACATTAGCCAGTTCCTTACCCATCGTCGTAGGTGTTGCCGATTGCCCGTGGGTACGGGACAGCATAGGCTGGGCTGCATTCTCCATCGCACACTGCTTGATTGCTGCAATACAAGCCTGCATTTGGGCAACAATCACCTCACGGCCTTCCTTGAGCATCAGCCCATAAGAAAGGTTATTGATGTCTTCCGAGGTACAGGCAAAATGAATGAATTCACTGACTTTTTCTAACTCAACGATACCGGCAATTTTTTCCTTCAGGAAATATTCAATCGCCTTGACATCGTGGTTAGTGGTTTTTTCTATGTCTTTAACCCGCTCAGCATCGGCTTTTGAAAAATCAGTAACAATACTTTCGAGTATGCGTTTCGCCGACTCACCAAAGGGGCTGACCTCAGCAATATGTGAATGATTTGCCAATGCCTGAAACCAGCACACTTCAACCTGTACGCGGTAACGAATCAAACCAAATTCACTAAAAATAGGCCGCAATTGTTCAACTTTACTGGCATAACGGCTATCAATGGGAGAAAGTGCAGTCAGTGTGGCTTGGCTCATGGCGTTATCCGGTGGTGGGTTAGGTAAAAATGTTTGCTTTGGATTCGATGATACCGCCGCCGAGACAGATTTCACCTTGATAAAAAACGACCGACTGGCCTGGCGTGATGGCCCGTTGCGGCTGGGTAAAGACAGCCCTGCACCGGTCATCGCCTAGCGGCGTCAATCGGCAAGCTTGATCTTCTTGGCGATAACGGGTTTTCGCCGTGCATTCGATGGTTTCTGTTAACGGTTTGTTGTTGCACCAGTCCAAGCGGCTGGCTTCCAAAGTATTATGTAGCATCAAGGGATGATCATGTCCTTGCCCCACGATAAGGACATTGTTGTCCAGGTCTTTATCAAGCACGTACCAAGGGCCGTCCGGTGCGTTTTTAACTCCGCCTATCCCCAAGCCCTGACGTTGTCCCAAGGTGTAGTACATTAAGCCTTGATGACTGCCAATTTGAACACCTTCCGGGGTACGCATTTCTCCTGGCTGGGTTGGCAGGTAGCGTTGCAAAAATTCAGTAAACTTGCGTTCACCAATAAAACAAATACCGGTGCTGTCTTTTTTCCGGTAATTATCAAACCCTGCTTTTTGCGCCAAACTACGGATTTCCGTTTTACGAAGGTACCCGATTGGAAATAAGGACTGCGATAACTCGTGCTGGCCTAATGTGTACAGGAAGTAACTTTGTTCCTTGTCTGCATCAAGCCCCTTTAACAAAGAATAGTCACCGTCTTTTTCGATCACCCGTGCGTAATGCCCGGTAGCTATGGTTTCGGCACCTAAATCCTGGATGGCGTAATCCAGGAAAGCCTTAAATTTAACGTGTTTATTGCACAGGATATCAGGGTTTGGCGTACGCCCAGCCTTGAATTCAGACAGGAAAACTTCAAACACTTCGTCCCAATACTCGCTGGCGAAATTGACTGTTTTTAATTCAATGCCCAGCCGGTCACAGACTTGTTGGGCATCAGCCAGATCTTCCATAGCGGTGCATTGTTTCGTGCCATCATCTTCTTCCCAGTTTTTCATGAACAACCCAGCCACCCGATGCCCTTGTTCCAGCAATAACAAAGCAGTGACGGAAGAATCAACACCGCCTGACATGCCGACGATGATATTATTAGCCATATTCAAGATCGAGAAAAGACTTGAGCAATTCCAATGGATAACGCTGACCGGTTAGGTATTCATCCACAGAAATCGACACTAAAGGGCTACGCAAACGATGTCGCTGTTCCTTGATTTCCTCACGGCTAAGCCAATGCGTAGCGACCACGCCCTCGTCCAATGGTTGATTAGGATCATGGCTATGGCATAGTCCGGCAAAACAGCATCTCAGGAAGCTAGCGGCGCGGGGCTTTTTACGCCAAAGCTGGATGGAGACAAGATATTCAGGCTCAAATTGCCAAGCCGTTTCTTCATAAACTTCGCGCTTGACGGCTGCTATCAGGCTCTCGTTTTCCTCAAGATGTCCGGCTGGCTGGTTGAACTGCAAGCCATTGGAGGTGTGTTCCTCAACCAGCAAAAACCGCCCATCACGCTCAATAACTGCGGCGACCGTAACGTGTGGTTTCCACACCATTAACACTATCCAGAAAAGTAAATGCGCATTTTACAAGATTTACCCCGTCGGATATGCAAAGATTTGAACTAACCCTAGTAAATATGTCCAAAAATCGGTTTATATCACAATTGTATTATTGCCCGTTCATGGTACTTTGTATTTTATTGTTATAATTAGATTGAAATACACCAAATCGGTAATATGTTAGTGATTATGCGTTTAATGACGGGTTCCTATGTCTGAATTCGAGCCATATAAAGATGATGACCACGGCTTGGCTGTACAAACGGCCAAACCAAAACTGAAAAAACCGCCCTTGTATAAGGTCATCTTGTTGAACGACGATTTTACGCCGATGGCTTTCGTGATTGACATTTTGATGCACTTTTTTGGTATGCCGGAAGACCTTGCAACACGGGTCATGCTGCAAATCCATACCCAAGGCGTGGGCGTGTGTGGGACATTTACCAAAGATGTTGGCGAGACTAAAGTGTGCATCGTCAACGAATATTCGCGGGAACACCAGCATCCCTTGTTGTGTTCAATGGAAGAAATGTAGTTTGGAGAATGTATGTTAAGTAAAGAACTAGAAGTGACATTAAACAATGCCTTTAAAAATGCCCATGATAAGCGCCATGAATTTATCACCGTCGAGCATTTATTGCTGGCTTTACTTGACAATGCGTCTGCAGGTGCCGTCATGGTCGCTTGCAGCTGCGATATGAAATCACTGCGCGGACAACTGACGCAATTTATTGATGAAACTATTTCTTTAATTCCCGAAGGTGTCCAACGCGACACTCAACCCACGCTGGGTTTTCAACGGGTTCTGCAACGGGCGGTTTTTCATGTCCAGGCTTCTGAAAAGAAAGAAGTTTCCGGTGCAAATTTATTCGTTGCCTTGTTTAGTGAACAAGATTCTCACGCGGTCTACCTATTGAACAAACAAGATGTCTCAAGGCTGGATGTGGTAAATTACCTTGCCCACGGGATTTCCAAATTTGACCAAGACAATTCGACTGGTGTAGATCAGCCAACAGACACCAATGCCCCGGATGCAGAGTCTGCGGGTAGCCCTTTAGAAAAATACACTGTAAACCTGAACGATGAAGCGGTAAAAGGCAGGATTGACCCCTTAATTGGCAGGGAACTGGAGGTTGAAAGAACCATTCAAGTGCTTTGCCGCCGACGTAAGAATAATCCTTTGTTTGTGGGCGAGGCTGGCGTTGGCAAAACCGCCATCGCAGAGGGCTTGGCAAAACGAATAGTGGAAGAAAATGTCCCTGAAATCTTGATGGATAATACCATTTATGCACTCGATTTAGGAGCGCTGGTAGCCGGCACCAAATACCGTGGCGATTTTGAAAAGCGGTTGAAAGCGTTAATCAATCAACTGAAAAGCCGGCCTGAAGCTATCCTCTTTATTGATGAGATCCATACTATCATTGGTGCCGGTTCCGCTTCTGGTGGGACGATGGATGCCTCCAATTTGATCAAGCCGATGCTGGCTTCCGGTCAATTGCGCTGTATTGGCTCAACCACTTATCAGGAATATCGTGGCGTATTCGAGAAAGACCATGCCTTAGCCAGGCGTTTCCAGAAAATAGACATCCTTGAACCTTCTGTTGAAGACACGGTTTTGATCCTGAAAGGGCTGAAATCGCGTTTTGAAGAGCACCATGATGTCAAATACTCAGCCGAAGCGCTGCGCTTGGCGGCTGAATTATCTGACCGTTACATCACTGACCGACATTTGCCGGATAAGGCGATTGATGTCATTGATGAAGCGGGTGCCAAGCAACGCATGGCTTCCGAAGCTAATCGTAAATCGCTGATTGAAGCCGCCGAAATTGAGGAAATCGTCTCAAAAATCGCCAGGGTTCCCGCTAAATCGGTTTCCACGAACGACATTGATAAACTTGGCAATTTGGAGAAGAATCTCAAAATGTTGGTTTTTGGTCAGGACGAGGCAATTTCGGCCTTGGCAACAGCTATCAAATTATCTCGCGCCGGACTTCGGGAAACCCAAAAAACTATCGGTTCATTCCTTTTT
Organism: Methyloglobulus sp.; assembly: GCF_046714055.1. Lineage (GTDB taxonomy): Bacteria > Pseudomonadota > Gammaproteobacteria > Methylococcales > Methylomonadaceae > Methyloglobulus. Next base: position 8,565 of record NZ_JBKKBJ010000101.1, read on the forward strand.
TCAGGCCCTACGGGTGTAGGCAAGACCGAAGTGACCCGGCAGTTAGCTAAGGTATTAGGTATCGAACTGATCCGCTTTGACATGTCTGAATACATGGAACGCCACACGGTATCCCGACTGATCGGTGCGCCACCTGGGTATGTTGGATTCGATCAAGGCGGCTTGCTAACCGAGCAAATAAGCAAACATCCACACGCCGTCCTACTCCTGGATGAAATTGAAAAAGCCCACCCGGATGTCTTCAACCTTTTGTTGCAGGTGATGGATCATGGCTCGCTAACCGATACTAATGGCCGTAAGGCGGACTTCCGTAACATTATTATGGTAATGACAACTAACGCGGGTGCTGAAGAAAGCAGCCGAGCATCAATCGGCTTTACGCAGCAGGATCATGCCACAGACAGCTTGAAAATAATCGAAAAAGGCTTTTCCCCTGAGTTCCGTAACCGCCTGGATGCCATTATCCAGTTCAAGCCACTGGACATATCCATAGTCGGACATGTTGTTGATAAATTTATCTTTGAATTGGAAGCCTTACTTGCAGACAAGGAGGTGACCTTATCGCTAGATACAGAAGCTCGTTTGTGGCTGGCCGAAAACGGTTGTGACCCAAAAATGGGTGCAAGGCCGATGGCGAGACTTATTCAGGAAAAAATCAAGAAGCCGCTTGCAAATGACTTGTTATTTGGCAAACTGGCGCACGGCGGCAATGTTCGCGTTTACTTGGAGAACAACGAACTGTGTTTCGCGGTTGAAAGTAAGGAATTGACAGTTTCTGAAAACAACTGAGTAGCAGTACTTTAACTTGATCGTGTGTACGATAGCTTTAGCGCATACGAAACGAAATACGGCCTTTAGTTAAATCATAAGGCGTCATTTCAACTTTAACGCTGTCACCCGTAAGTATTCGAATGTAATGCTTACGCATTTTCCCCGAAATGTGGGCGGTTACGATGTGCCCATTTTCCAGTTGAACCCGAAACATGGTATTAGGCAAGGTATCAATCACCTTCCCTTCCATCTCAATTTGGTCTTCTTTAGCCATAAAAATTACCTAGGAAATTAAAATGGCATTATAACATATTCATATTCATCAATAGCAACCCGCTAACCATTAACGGGTGCGATTAAAAGTGCGGTTTAAACTCAAGCGGCCTGACGCGGTTGATTCCAGTACCCTTCCCAATTGCCGTTGGCTCGAAGAATCCTTAAAGCCAACATTGAAGCCACGTTATCGGGGGGCA
>NZ_JBKKBJ010000102.1:0-2645 GCF_046714055.1 Methyloglobulus sp.
GCGGAATGTAAACGGCTATAAATAGGGAAACCGAGATGGCTTCCCGATAAATCATAGCCTAGCCTGTTGTAATAGTAGTAAAGCGCAGCATCGGCATAGTTGTCGCCATGAAGTCGGCCATCCGTGATAATATCCAGGCCGGCATTGACTTGATCGGTCACGATAGCCGCCATTGCATCCTCCAGCGCCTCCCGCCACATGGCATCCGGCGGCTGTCGGTCACCCTTGAAATGTCTTGCAAAATCAGCATCCCACCATCTTGGATTGGGATAATTGCCTACCATACTTGTTGGAATCAATACCTTATTCATGTTGCACCTCTTTTATAGTTTTTATAGTTATTTTTTGGTGGTTCTCCGGGATTTATTCGTTGTCAAATTCAAACAGGTATTAAAGACGCGACACCTCCTTTTAGTTAATTTAGTTGGTATTACAGAAGCATATCGTTAACTTCTAATTTAATAATTACGCACTTATGCTTTAAAAAACCTGTTTTAATTACAGTTTAGATTAAAAATTGTTTCTACTTGTACCCCCACAACAAGGGCATCCAACAGCATGTTCATTCTCCAAGGGATGAATGTTTTCATAGATATGAATGAGGTTCGTTTCATGACTGCCACATTGAGAACAAACCCACTCTTTGGGTTCTTTTGTATTCGCCATTACCAAGCCTGTGAATTGATGATTACACTTAGGGCATTTGAGTTCATAAATAGGCATTAGTTTCTCTAATGGTAGTATGAAAAAGCATTCGAATAGGCAATAGGGTTATAAACGGCCATATTTCTGCCAATGTTTTTCAAAAAGATAAGTCTCATCAAGTGGTCTGGATTTGATTGGCCGTGAAACCCAGGTCAGGTTAACCATGTGACGGGCATTGACATTTTCCGTCGTTATATTTCCTCCCCAGGTTCCACAACTTAAGCTTAAGGTATAAGGCAGACCGTTTCGCGGACTGCCCGCACCTTCATTCAAACTCTGGTTGACCATCACCCTTGCGGTCTTGGTTTGCATTGCCAACGCCATCGCATTGTCGTCATTGGTCGTATGAATGCCGCACGTGTGACCCTGCCCCTGATACTCCGTAATAGCGTTAACTTGACTTATGGCGTTGTTAATGTCGCCAAAATATTTATATAGCGATAGTACGGGCGACAGTTTTTCCCCTGAAAAAGGATGCTCAGAGCCAGCGCCATTTTCCTCCACGATCAAACAACTACAGTCTTCGGGTACATTGAAGCCAGCCAACTTTGCGATATGGGTTGGCGATTTTGCGATTACATCAACGCACGGAATATGGTTTTCAGGCGTAGGCCACATCAGCCGTTGTAATTTGTCTTTTTCATCCGCGTTACAAAGATAAGCGCCCAATTTTTGCAGGCGTTCGGTTAAGCCGTCATAAATCGACTCTTGTGCAACTACCGAATTATCGGCCAGACAACTGGTCGCAAAATCAAATTTCTTGGCTATCACAATCGTATTGGCTGCATCATCCAGATCGGCCGTTTCATCAACCACATGGACTGAATTACCGACCCCAACACCATAAGCCGGTGTGCCGGAACTGTAAGCCGCTTTCACCATCGCGGCACCACCCGTTGCAACAATCAAATCCGCTTGCTGCATCAATTGTTGGGTTTTAGGAAGTGACGGTTTTTCAATAACTTGCACCAAATCGGCAGGAGCGCCAACCTGTTCACAGGCTTCGCGCATGAACTTCACGGTCAATTCTGTCGTTTTTTGCGTTCGGGGATGGGCGGCTACGATAATGGCATTGCGGCCTTTCAAGGCCAGCAGCGTTTTTAAAGGCGGTGTCGCATCAGGGCCTGTCGTTGGAATAAGCGCAGCAATAACTCCCACCGGTTTTGCGATTTTAATTAGGCCTTTTTCGGGAATTTCCTCAACAATACCGACGGTTTTCACTTCCTGCATATCGCGCAAAGTTCCCATACATCGGTTACGAATCTTGCTAAATTTATCGATATAATTGCCAAAACTGCCCTCATTAACCGCCAGATTCGCCAATTCTTTTGCGCGGTCTTCCCTAACGATAGCCCAACAAACCGCAGTCACCAATTCATCAACCTGGTCTTGGGTGTAATTAGCGATCTTCTTTTGGGCAGTGCGGGCTTTTTGAATATAAACCGCTATTTCATTAACCTCTGGTTGAGTATTTGCATTCATGGAAATTCCAATGATTTTGTAATGATCTGCATGAATTAAAGCTACATCTTGTTGCAACTTACGTCAAGCGGCTTATGATTTAGACGCAATAATAATTTCTTACATTAAATCAATTTGTTAACGTTATTCGCCCTAAACTGTGCCGTTCTTGTTAGCCACTAACTTAAAGCGGCAATGCCCATCCCCCAGCTATGTAGCTTGATTTGCTATTTGTTGAGCAACGTCATGATAGGTGCAATTAGTTTTGAATCAGAGGTTACTTGAGTGCATGTAATCAGAGAGTCCTTGAATTGAAGGTCTGTTAATCCCTACCTTAAAGTCCGCTTTCTTCCAGTCGTGAGTGGCTGGAGTTGGCCGGTTTGAGCCGATCAATTAGTGAACTATTCCTTTTTACAGTGTAAGTAAAGTTCAAAACTTATTTCTGAACATGTGAGATCACATTCAGACTTTTACACATA
>NZ_JBKKBJ010000103.1:0-40378 GCF_046714055.1 Methyloglobulus sp.
TACCGCAAGACCCGTTACAAGGGGCTGGCCAAGAATGCCGCGCAAGTGTTTTCGCTGATGGCGTTGGCGAACTTGTGCCAAGCCAGGGTGGCTTTGCTGGCGGCTGCAGGATAACTGCGCCCGCAACCCCCCCTAAACCGGGACAAATCCTGGTTTAGGGGTGAAAACAAAAGGGAAATACAGGTGTTTTAGGCCTGTGACGGCTTTTGCAATCTAAACAATAAATTTTTCTTTGGGTTGTTCAGAGGTTCCTTAACTAGATACGGGCTGGAAATACCTTAGTTATTGTGAGTATAACTATTTTGGTAGTAACCTATGCGTGGTTAGTTTAATTTTCAAAATTCGTTGTTTCATCGAGGACACCTATGAGAGCAGTCAAATATACATCGTGGCAAGATGACGGGTTTTTTATTGGTTTTCTTAATGAATACCCTGACTACCAAACGCAGGGCATGACTAAAGAGGAACTAATCGAAAACCTTAAAGACTTGTTAATTGATCTTGAATCGGGTCAAGTGCCTTACATTCGTAAAGTCGAAGAGTTATTAGTTGCGTAAGTGAAAAGACGCGATTTAATTCAAATCATTGAGAAAATGGGTTGCGTTCTCGTCCGCAATGGTGGGCGGCACGATTGGTACACCAATCCCCAAACCAAACAATCACAGCCAATACCTCGGCACACCGAAATCAACGAAAATCTGGCAAAATCCATCATAAAAAAACTGGGCAATTCTTAGGTTGAAGCGTGGAACGAACTCCAACATACCGTGCTTTCGAGAACACATTTTTAGCGGTAGGGCAAAATTTGGAGTGTTAATAACACTGGGAACAAAACTGTAAGGCGGGTCTTGACCCGCCTTACTTGCTACTTACATGCTTCAAAACCAACATAATATGCGATTGAACCCTCAGAGATCGAACCCATTTTTGGATCTGGATTAGATTTGTTCATAGCTTCCAAGCTGTCCCCAGTGCCAAGATATTTCACGGTGTTATCAGCGCAATTGTAGAGTCGTTTAGAATAGCCGGTGCCACTTGATCCGACTCTCTTTGTTACGATTGTGCGCTCCGATTCACTGCCCCCTTTCTCCAAAACGAAAAATAGTGCTTTCGGATCGGATGGGACATTCAGAGGTATCTCAGCAGCAACTGCTGACGCAGATATGATAAGGGTAAGCAATACAAGTTGAAACTTCATAGTTCTCTCCATTTAAAAGCTAACGCAGAATTAGGCGGCGAAGCGGTAAGGCATCCATTTGAACGCCAAGTTAAGTGATTTGTAAGAACGCACTTTCTTCACATGCTTACTTAAGCGTGCTAGATATGATAATAGCTTTTAAAATCAACCGCAACAAGGGCTATTTTCGAAACTCGTCATACCGGCTGAGAAGCTTGTGGATTGAAGTGACAAAGGCTAGAGGGTATAAAATGATCCAGCGATATAACTACAATGGAGAATGTTGGTGGTGCGGCAGTACTGACAATTCACGAGAACATAAGTACAAACGCACAGACATAGTTAGGTTATTTGGTCATAGCTGGTTTAAGGCTCAAAATGCTCTATTACGATTTGTTGAGGGCAATGAACGAGTAGTGCAAGGGCCAAAATCAAAAGAATTAGTGTTTGAATCTAATTTGTGCAAGAAGTGTAATGGCACACGAAGTCAACCATTTGACCGTGCGTATGACAAATTTATCGAATATATACATTTCAACTCATCGATTATCATAGCTACAAAGCAACTCCAATTTTCGAGCATATTTCAGAGTGCTTGGCAAAACCAGCGTGATAATGTTATCAAATATTACGTTAAGCATATATGCTGTCGATTAGCCCAAGCAGGTGTTCTCATTGACCCAAAAGCATTATCCTACTTAAACGGAAATAGTTATATTTCTTGCCTAGAAATGGACTTTCAAATTCGTGAAGATATTGTTGCAATGGAAGCAAAACTGACTGACGAACAAATTCCCGAGGGTAGCGTTTGGATCGGAGATGGGATGGCTGACCATCATCAATCTAGCAATACTTTTTCCTATTTTCAATAGCCATGTTGGATATCGTTGGCTGAGGATAAATTATATTTATGACGATACGTTGACTGGTGAGTTTAACAAGAATCCTTCTGATCTTCTGGTTTTTGAATCGAAGTATAATATTGACCCATCAACAATATAAGTCGAGTAGGCTGAGTTGAAAGCTTTATAGATTACCCAACAAAGCAAAGCCAAAGTAGACGAAACATCCCCAGATAACCAGCAATAATCGTAACATAATGCTTACAATCAAAGACCTAGAACCCCAACTCCAAACCCTCCCCCCCGAACTCCAAGCCCCAGCCAAATCCAGCCTGGAACACTGGCTAACCCAACTCAATCAATATAACCTCACACTCAAAACAACCGACAAGCTAATCCAGTCCATCCCCAAAGTCTGGTGTTCCAGCGAATTCGTTGCCGAAAGTTGCACCCGTAAACCCGAACTGTTGGTTGACCTGGTCAATTCGGGCGACTTGGACGGCCTATATTCCGAACTCACCTATCAAAACAAGCTGGCAAATTTGGAAATTGCAGATGAAGCCGAATTAATGACCAAACTACGCCAGTTCCGCTGCCGTGAAATGGTGAGGATTGCCTGGCGGGATCTGGCGGGCTGGGCGGATTTGGCGGAAACGCTGATGGATTTATCGCAGCTTGCCGATGCCTGTATTCAGTATGCGCTGGCATTTCTCTACCAGCAAGCCTGCGAACTACGCGGCACGCCGGTACTTGCCGATGGCAGTCCACAGAAGATCGTAGTGCTGGGCATGGGCAAACTCGGCGCTTATGAGTTGAATTATTCGTCGGACATCGACCTGATTTTTGCTTATCCCGAGGAAGGCGTACTGCCCGACCGAAAGTCCACCAGCAACGGCGAGTTTTTTACCCGCCTGTGCCAAAATCTGGTCAGGGTGCTGGATGACATCACCGTGGATGGTTTTGTGTTCCGCACCGATATTCGCTTACGTCCTTTCGGCGATAGCGGCGCGGTAATCATGTCCTTCGACGGCATGGAGAATTATTACCAAACCCAGGCTCGGGAATGGGAGCGTTATGCCATGATTAAAGCAAGGCTAGTCGCCGGTGATTTTAAAACGGGCGCTCAGCTAATGGCCATGCTGAAAGCCTTTGTTTACCGGCGTTACCTAGATTACGGCGCATTTGAAGAGTTGCGTGGATTAAAATTACAAATCACCCAGGAATTAAAACGCAAGGATCGCATGGAGAATATCAAGCTGGGGCCGGGTGGCATCCGCGAGATTGAATTCATCGGGCAGGCTTTTCAGCTCATTCGCGGCGGTCATGAAAAAACCTTGCAAACACGCGGAATCCTGGATGTATTAAGCATCCTAAGTAAGCTGAAACTGCTGCCGCAAGCGGACGCAGACCAACTAAACCATTCGTATCGCTTTCTGCGCCGCGTGGAAAACCATATCCAACAATATCAGGATCAACAAACACACGATTTACCTACGTCGGCACAAGCCAGGGTGATACTCGCCCATTCTTTGGGCTTTTCGGATTGGCACAGTTTTAAAGCCGAACTGGATGATGTCAGGGCAGCCGTCCATGCGGTCTTTGGTCAGGTTTTCTCCTTATCAAGACAGGAAGGCAGCAATAAAACTAGCCAAAAGATCTGGGCCTGCATAGCCGATGACGACGAATTGAAGGAAAATTTGAAAACCTTCGGCTTCCAGGAGACCGATGAAACCTTGAAAGCCATCAAAGACTTCAAAAATTCGACCACACTGCGGCGTATGACGACCAAGGGTGCGGGCGTTGTCAATCGTTTAATCCCGCAACTCATAGCGTCGGCTCGGCAGGTCGATAATCCCGATGAAACCTTAAAACGACTGGTCAAGCTATTTGAAGCAGTCGCAGGCAGAAATATCTATCTGTCCCTGTTATCGGAAAACCCCGGTGCCCTCAAGCAATTAATCCGCCTCGCCTCTGCCAGCGTATGGATTTGTGACTACTTGGCGCTGTATCCGGTATTATTCGACGAATTGCTGGATACGCGCACCCTATATGAGCCGCTGAAAAGAGATGATCTCAACCTACAACTTAAAGGGATAGTTGATTCTGTCGAAATCCAGGATCTCGAACAATTGATGATAGTGTTACGGCAATTTAAGCATCTCAATGTGCTTAGGGTTGCCGCAGCCGATATTATGGGTGCTATCCCCATCATGGTCGTCAGTGATTATTTGACTTATATAGCCGAATGCATTGTTGAAAACAGTGTCATATATACTTGGCTAATGCTGACAGAAAAACACGGCTTTCCTCCAGGCACGGACAAGGAGAACATCAATTTTGCCGTGATCGGTTTCGGCAAGCTGGGCGGTATTGAATTGGGCTACGGTTCCGACCTTGACCTTGTGTTTTTGTATGATTGTCCTGATGGCAATGCTATGACTACAGGGGCAAAACCGCTTTCCTGCTCACAATTTTATGGACGTTTGGGATTAAAAATCCGGCATATCCTGGACACCAAGTTATTATCCGGTGTGCTTTACGAAGTGGATATGCGTTTAAGGCCCAGCGGCGATTCAGGTTTATTGGTGACGCACATCAGCACTTATGAAGATTACCTGAAAAATCAGGCGTGGACATGGGAACATCAAGCTTTAGTGAGAGGCCGGTTTATTGCAGGTGATCCACGCCTAAAGGCAATATATGAGTCCATTCGCCAGAGAATCCTGAGCTTACCAAGAGATGCCGCCCAACTGAAAACTGAAGTCCGGGACATGCGCGAAAAAATGCGCGTCGCCCACGACACCAAAGAAGCCAACAAATTTGATTTGAAACAAAGCAAAGGCGGTATTGCTGACATCGAGTTTATAGTACAATTCGGCGCTTTAGCTCACGCCGCAAAACATGCAGCGTTAACGACTGATACCGATAATGTCAGGCTACTGGAAGGCTTAGCCCAACAAGGCTTCATCACCCAAGCCGAAGCGGCAACACTGAAAACCGCTTACTGCGCTTATCGTGACACTGGGCACAAGCAAGTGCTTCAGGGCGACCGGGCGATCATTGATGAGAGCGAGGTTGAGGGGATGAAAAAGCAAGTTGAAGACATCTGGCATAAGGTCATGGAAACTAGTGATAATTGAAATAATTGTGAAATATTAAGGGTTGGAGAATGAATGATGACTATGGACGATAGAGACGGCTTTATCTGGCTGGATGGGCAATGGCTTGCATGGCGGGATGCCAAAGTCCATGTACTGGCACATACCCTGCATTATGGCTGCGGCGTGTTTGAGGGGCTGCGTGCTTATCATGCTGAAAAAGGCACCGCCATTTTTAAAATGCAGGAACATACCGACCGCTTGTTCCGTTCAGCCCATATCATGAACATGCCCATGCCGTTCAATAAGGATGAAGTCAATCAAGCGCAGCGGGAAGCAATCGCCAAAAACAAGCTGGATAGGGCATACATTCGTACGATGTGCTTTTATGGCTCCGAGGGCATGGGATTGCGGGCCGACAACCTGAAAGTTCACGTCATGGTTGCTGCCTGGACATGGGGCGCGTATCTGGGCGCTGAGAATATGGAAAAAGGCATCCGTATCCGCACGTCATCGTATACCCGTAATCATGTCAACAGCACGATGTGCAAAGCCAAAGCGAATGGCAATTACATCAATTCCATATTGGCCTTGCAGGAAGCGTTGTCTACAGGATATGACGAAGCATTATTACTGGATCATGAAGGCTATGCTGCCGAAGGTAGCGGTGAGAATTTGTTCATCGTCCGTAATGGGAAGCTGTACACACCGGAAACCACCTCTGCCTTGGAAGGCATTACTCGCGACACAATTATGACGATTGCTGCCGCACAAGGCTTGCAAGTTATCGAAAAACGCATTACCCGTGATGAAGTGTATGTTGCTGATGAAGCGTTCTTTACCGGTTCTGCGGCGGAGGTAACGCCGATCCGGGAATATGATGGCAGGATCATCGGTAATGGCTCCCGTGGCCCGATTACGGAAAAATTGCAGGCCTTGTATTTTGATTACGTACATGGACGCAGAGCCGATCATGCTGAATGGCTGACTTACGTGGTCTAAAAGCTCGAATGACCTAGTGAAAATTTTAGTTGTAGGGCCATCCTGGGTTGGCGACATGATCATGGCGCAAAGCCTGTTCATGTCTCTCAAACTATCTTTTCCAGACTGCCTTATTGACGTGCTGGCTCCCGCTTGGCCGTTACCTTTGCTGGACAGGATACCCGAAGTTTCAAAGGCAATCGTCATCCCTTTGAATCGTGGGCAGTTTGGCTTGATGACCCGAATCAAACTCGGTCGGCAATTACAGGCAGAACGGTACGAGCTAGCCATTATTCTGCCAAACTCATGGAAATCGGCACTCATCCCGTTTTTTGCCAATATCCCCCTGCGCACCGGATACCGGGGCGAATGCCGCTGGGGCTTGCTCAATGATATAAGACGGTTGGAAAAAAACGCACTTACGATGACTGTGCAGCGCTTCGTTGCCCTGGGATTACCTAAAAACGCCCCGCAACCTCCCGGCTATCAAGAGCCAAGCCTTCCTGCCAACAAAGCCGGTCAGGAAGCTGTTATCCAGAAATTTGGCTTAGCACTGACTGAAAAAATTCTCGCCTTGTGTCCTGGCGCTGAATATGGTCCATCCAAACGTTGGTCACCAGGGTATTTCGCCAAGGTTGCTGAGGCAAAAATCCAGCAAGGCTGGCAAGTATGGTTGCTAGGTGCTGCGAAAGATAAAGAAGCGGCAGTGGCCATTAATAAGGCAACCCAACATCAATGCCGGGATTTTATCGGACATACCTCCCTAACCGAAGCGGTTGACCTAATGTCGCTAGCTCATACTGTTGTCGCCAATGATTCAGGGCTTATGCACTTGGCTGCAGCATTAGATAAAAATGTCATCGCTATTTATGGATCGACTCCACCTGAATTGGCACCACCACTTTGCAAAAAAGGCCAAACCGTGTTTTTAAATCTCCCTTGTGCGCCTTGTCGGCAGCGTGTTTGCCCTTTATATCCTGTCGGTCATAAAGACCACACCCAATGCTTGGCCGGAATAAGACCCGAACAAATTCTTGAACTTATTGGCGACTAAAACTATCCATGCGCATAGCCATTGTCAAACTTTCCGCTTTGGGGGACATTATTCATGCCATGGTTGCGCTACAGTTCATCAAGCAAAATGCGCCTGGCATTCAAATTGACTGGATTGTGGAAGATCGGTTTGCCGGAATTTTGCAAAACAACCCAGATATATCGCACATATTCACCGTAAATCTCAAAGCATTAAAAAAAAATAAACTGGCGATTTTTCAGGAGATAAAAAAAATTCGCCACTATGCCAAGAATCATTATGATCTGGTCATTGATGCCCAAGGGCTTATTAAATCGGCTGTCACCGCCCGACTGCTGGGCAAACGCGTAGCAGGATTCGATGCGGGTTCCATCAGGGAAAAAACCGCGTCCTGGTTTTATGATGTAAAAGTAACTTGTGCTTATCATGAAAACACCATCGACCGGAATGCTTACGTACTATCGACGCCCCTTGGCTTTAAAATTACCAGCGATCAAATTCTCAGTAAAAAACCTTTTTTATACGCCGAGAATGCCAATCCGCAACTTGACGGGTTTTTTTCAATCAACCGCAACACGATTGTGTTTGTCATAGGCTCGACCTGGGAAAGCAAAAACTATCCCCCTGAAAAATTCGTGAACATAGCCCGTGCGTTACAGGAAAACTGTCTAGTCGTATGGGGCAACGGACAGGAAAAAATCAAAGCGGAATGGATGTCTAGGCAATGTGCTAATATTACAATGTTGCCCAAATTGGATTTGAATGGCTTGAAAGCAGTGGTCGCCAGGGCAGATTTAGTGATAGGTAACGACACTGGGCCAACCCACATGGCTTGGGCATTAAACAAGCCTTCGATTACGATTTTTGGCCCTACACCCATCAGGCAGGCTTATCAAACGGATATAAACAAGGTGATTAAGTCCCATTCAACCGTCAATCCTTACAAGCTCAACAAAGAGGATTACTCGATAAGGGACATAGACGAACTTACAATTATCGACCAAGCAAACACATTGTTATCTAACCACCAAAACACTGAAAAAACGCTACTTACATGACACAGCAAGCTGAACCCTATCACGCTTTACTCGGGATTCTTAAGCAACGGGACAAGTTATCCGCTTCGGAATTGAAAAAAGTCGAACGGGTAAAAAAAACATCGGTGGCAGAAAGCTTACCCCAATTACTGGTGAAATTGGGTTTATGCTCAGAACTTGATGTCGCCGATGCTTTTGTTGAATCGGGTCAGTTCGAAAAAGTAAAACCGGAACAGTATCCGCTGGAAATGCAACTCCCTGAAAGCGTGCCCTTACGTTTTCTCAAACAATACCATGTGATCGGTTTGGGACAGGACGGACAGTCGATTACGGCTGCTATGATGGATCCCGAAGATGAATTCGTCATAGACGCATTAAAGCTGGTAACGGGAAAAAATATCGTCGCCAAAGTGGGTTTGCTTTCAGAAATAGACGCAGCCTTGGAAGTGCAATACGGCGAAGGCCGTTCGGCTATGGAAAAGACCATCGATGACCTGAATGTTGACGACATTGGCGAGGAAGATCTGGAACACCTGAAAGATCTGGCGAGTGAAGCGCCAGTCATCAAAATGGTTAACCTGATTATGCAACGGGCGATAGAAACCCGATCCTCAGATATCCACATTGAACCTTTTGAACAAACTTTGAAGGTCAGGTTACGCGTGGATGGTGTGCTAAAGGAAATTGATGCGCCATCGGTCAAGTCAACCGCCGCAGTAATCTCCCGTATTAAAATTATGGCAAAGCTGAACATTGCCGAGCGGCGGCTACCGCAAGACGGTCGCATCAAAGTGCAGATGTTAGGTAAAGAACTGGATTTGAGGGTTTCGACGATACCGACCATGTATGGGGAAAGCGTCGTCATTCGGCTTCTCGACAAAGAAAACACGGTGTTCGATTTTGCCGCCCTAGGTTTTGCCGGACGGCATTTGCAGCAATTTATTGAAGTATTGTCACAGCCACACGGTATTATCTTGATTACAGGGCCCACCGGTAGCGGAAAATCCACCACCCTGTATGCCGCATTAAAGCAACTGAACACCTCGGAACGGAAAATCATCACCGTTGAAGATCCGGTGGAGTACCAAATGGAAGGCGTTAACCAAATCCAGGCTAAACCGCAGATCGGCCTGACTTTTGCATCGGCGTTGCGCTCCATTGTCCGCCAAGACCCCGATGTCATCATGATTGGCGAGATGCGTGACCTGGAAACGACGCGGATCGCGGTGCAATCTGCCCTCACCGGTCACTTGGTGCTGTCAACCCTGCATACGAATGATGCCGCAGGTGGTGTCACCCGCTTGCTGGACATGGGGCTGGAAGAATACCTGCTGACTTCCACTGTGAATGGCATATTGGCGCAACGTCTGGTGAGGAAGCTGTGCCCAGACTGCAAAAAACCTTATCAGGCACCACCTGAATTGATTAAGGAACTGCGTTTACGCCGATTTTCCCCTGAAGGCGATATTACCTTATACAAGCCAGTGGGCTGCGCGTCTTGTGGCGGTATGGGTTACCGTGGACGAATGGCGATAATCGAATTCCTGCAAATGACCGATCCCCTTCGTAAGCTAATCATGGCGCATGAAGAAGTGGGCGTTATCCAAAAACTTGCCATCGAAGAAGGCATGTCAACCATGTTTGAGAATGGCCTGACCAAAGCCATCCAAGGTGTCACTACGATAGAAGAAGTCATGCGCGTAACCTCGGAAACTTGAACGGAAACACGGAATGCCATTGTTCAAGTACAGAGTCATCAATAGTTCCGGTGAAACCGAGGAAAACATTAGGGATGCCGTCGATGAACAAGCGCTGATTTCGGCCTTGCAATCAGAAAGCTATATACCGATCAGTGTAGTGCCAGCCACAAGCAGGTCATTTTTAGGGCTAAGCTTGGGCGGAAAACAAAGCAAACTATCGCAAAAAGACATCGGCCTGTTTACCGGCGAACTGGCAACCTTGCTGGAATCAGGCCTGCCTTTGGACAAGTCATTATCAGTATTGATCGACCTGACTGACGATAACGGGCGCTTGAGCAAATTGATCGGAAAAGTCCTGGAGAAAGTCAAAGGCGGCTCGTCATTGGCCGATGCCTTGGAAAAGCAGACGGGTATTTTTTCCAAGTTCTATTTGAATATGCTACGCGCCGGTGAAGCAGGCGGTAATTTGGGTGAAGTGCTGGCGCGGCTGTCAGAATATCTGGAACGCTCCCGTGAACTGAAGGATACCGTAAGCACGGCCTTAATCTATCCTACTATTTTATTGACCATGTCTTTAGCATCATTATTTGTGATGCTAACCTTTGTGGTGCCGCAATTCACTGAAATGTTCGAAAGTGCAGGCAAGGAGTTACCGGTATCAACGCAAATTGTAGTCGGGTTGGCGGAGTGGTTGCAAAAATACTGGTGGATCCTGATTGGCGTGGTAGTTCTGGCATCCAGTTACATGAGTTTACAAATGGCAGACCCGGTCAGGAAAAAAGTCTGGGACGGCCTATTTTTAAAGCTTCCGCTAGCCGGAAACATTATACTGAACAAGGAGACAGCAAATATCAGCAGGACACTGGGAACTTTATTGGGCAATGGGGTTTCCATACTTTCCGCAATGGTTATTGTGCGTGAAACCGTGGACAATCTGGTGTTGGCGGATGCCATCCAGGATACCGAGGAGCAGTTAAAACAGGGCAAACACATGTCTGATGCCTTACAAGACAAAGGAATTTTCCCCAAAATGGCCATGCAAATGATCAAAATTGGCGAAGAAACTGGCCGCTTGGAAGAAATGTTGATACGCGTCGCTACGATATATGATAAACAGCTCAGGGTATCCATAACACGGCTGCTGGCACTGCTTGAACCCGCTTTAATCATCACCTTAGGACTCATGATCGCCGGCATTATTGTGTCAATTTTACTGGCTATATTGAGCGTTAACGACTTGGCTTTTTAACGGAACTTGGCTATGAAACAATTCAACAACCGCAAACAAACAGGTTTTACCTTGCTGGAATTATTGGTCGTACTCGGCATTATTGCCATGCTGGCCGGGATAGTCGGGCCACAAGTGATGAAACACATGGGCGAGTCCAAAGTCAAAGCGGCCAAGGTGCAAATTGAAGACCTCTCACAGACGCTGGATATGTATAAGCTCGATGTCGGCAGTTATCCCACTTCGGAGCAAGGCTTGAATGCCTTGATCGAATCCCCTGACGGCGCACAACGCTGGAATGGCCCTTATTTACGAAAATCCAAAATTCCGCTTGATCCCTGGCAACAGGAATATAAATATACTTCCCCGGGTGAGCATGGCAAGTTCGACCTGTCTTCCTTGGGTGCTGACAGTAAAGAAGGCGGTGAAGGCGAAGACCAAGACCTGAATAGCTGGGAATGATGGGCATTTTGGAAAGCTAAGTTTGCGGAATTCTCATTCACCACGAAGAACACGAAGAAACAATAGAAAAACTTCGTGTCCTTCGTGTTCTACGTGGTGAGAAATTTCCCAAAAGCGGCAATGCAGGATGTAGAAAGTTTCTGCCAATTCCAAACCATCAGCTTTCGAAAAGATGTAACAGTGTTTTATCCCAAGAAGCCGCGAAATTCCGAGACTATTATTAAGCACATCGTAACAAAAAATCAGCATACTGGCATTATTCCAACCTCCAGCAAAGGTTTCACCCTGCTGGAATTACTGCTGGTGTTGTTTGTTGTGATTTTGGGGTTTTCGGTCATTGGACTCAATATTTCCTCAGGAAACGATGCTACAGAACACCAATCCACTGCCAGGGATCTGGTGTCTGCCTTAAGGTTTGCCAAAGGCCAGGCACTCATCACCAACGAGGAAACGACGGTGAATTTTGACCTTAACGAAAACATCTATACCGTCAGTGGCCGGGACAAGGTGTTTACCATCCCTGACACCATAGCCCTTACTGTCGTCACGGCCCAAGAAGAACTGACCGGGAAAGGCATGGCCAACATACGGTTTTTCCCCGACGGCTCATCCAGCGGTGGACGGATCAAACTGGAAAGGAACTCCGTCACTTGGCAAATTGACATCAACTGGTTAACAGGACAGGTCGAACTTGAAAACAAGTGAGATAACAAAGCAACAGGGTTTTTCGCTACTGGAAATTCTGATTGCCTTTTCGATCCTGGCATTGTCCTTGGGTATCTTGCTAAGAATATTTTCCGGCGGTGTCAATACGGCTATGGTCGCCGAGGATTATACGATTGCCGTGCAAATCGCTGAATCGCTCATAGCCAAAACGGGATCGGAAGTACCGCTAAAGGATCATCAGAGTTCCGGCGTGGAAAATAAAAAATACCAGTGGTCGCTAACCGTAAGCCCCTATTTTCTGAGCAACGAAAGTATCGACCCAAAAAATGTGGCTGCACAGCTTTATAAGGTCAACGTAACGGTAGTGTGGGGAAATGGCGAAAGCGACGGCCGCCAGATTCAGTTAACCACCTTAAAGCTGGCCGCAAAAGACAATGCTGCATCGTAAAGCTAATGCGGGTTTTACCCTGATAGAAGTGCTTATTGCCATGACGCTGCTTGGTATCATGGTTGTCTTATTGTTCAGCAGCATGAAAATTTGCGCAGATAGTTGGCAAAAAGGCGAAGACAAAATCACCGAAGTCAACGATGTCGCAGTCGTTTATCAATTTTTCCAACATCACCTAAGCACTGCAAAACCCTTGTGGGATGATTTTTCTGAAGAGAACAAGGTCTTTGCTTTTCGGGGCAAAAGCCAGGAGTTGCAGTTTGTTTCAGCATTTCCGGCCAGCGCCAAAAAATCAGGACTACAACTGTTTTCCTTAAAATTGATTAACGACGGCGACGGACAGCTTATCCAAGTCTCTATAACACCCTTTTATCCGGTGGCAGAGGGCGAAGAATGGCGCAAGGAAGAAATCACCTTGTTGCGGCATGTCCGCAATTTTTCATTCAGTTACTTCGGATTGGACGAATCCCAACCCGAGGGCTTATGGCAGGACGACTGGCTGGAGAAGGAAACGCCGCCCCGTCTGGTCAAAATCAAGATAGGGCGCGATGACGGTAGCTTCTGGCCGGAAATGATCGTTGAACTCAAGGCAGTCGGACTATCCAACAATTTGTTGACCGATGAAGGGCAAGCGGCAGCAGAGGCTGCTGCGATAGAAGGGGAACAGTGAATATTCGTCCACCTCAACAGCAGAATGATAGGAAAATCAGCCGTTCTAAGGTAGAATCCAGACCCAAAGGCTTTGCCTTGGTGCTTGTTTTATGGATATTAAGCCTGTTAACCATCATGGCAGGCAGCTTTGCCCTGACCATGCGCAGGGAATCAACCATTGTCGCCGGCATTAAGGATAACGCCGGGGCTGTAGCAGCGGCAGAAGCGGGAATTGCCGTCGCCGAGATGATGCTGCTTCATCCCGAGCAGAATAAGCACTGGCGCACTGATGGCAACATTTATCAAGTGGATTTTGGCAACACTCAAATCCGGCTACGGCTTTTGTCAGAAGCCGGTAAAATAGATATTAATAAGGCCGATCCGCCCTTGCTGCTGGGCCTTATAGCGCAGGTGCCAGTAGAGGAAGACCTGCAAGCCAAACTGATCGGCGCGATTCTTGATTGGCGCGACAAGGACGACCTGCTTAACATTGAAGGGGCGGAAAAAAAAGAATACCGGGACGCAGGGCTAAAATATCATCCACGCAACAAACCTTTTCAAACGGTGGAAGAACTACAGATGGTTTTAGGAATGGACGGGCGCGTGTTCAATTGGCTTGAACCCCTCATCACCGTTTATTCAGGCCAAGCGCAGGTTAATCTTAAGCTAGCCTCAGCTAACGTCCTGAATATTGTGCCTGGCTTGGATGCTAGCTTGATTGCAAGTTTTGTTGCGGCTAGACTTGAGAGCGGGAAAAACGGCCTCCCTGCGCCGGAATTTCCAGCTAGCCTGGTCAGGGGGGGGGCTAGTGCCAATGAGACGGTAACGATTGTTTCTGAAGCGCGGATGGTTGATGAAACCAGCGCTTTAGTCACTGCCACAGTTGCGAAATTAGATGCTACCCAGTCAGTAGCATTTGATGGCATCCCGTCAGTTCCTTTCAAAGTTTTAAAGTGGCAACGCAATCCTGCCAATGAAAAGTCGTTATTTACCGACGAAATGAGCGAATTTTTAGTAAAACAATATGCCGAACCTGAACTCAGCGATTGATCTGGATTTTAAAAAATTCTTCCGCTGGTGGAAACGCGAACTTAGCTTTTTGATCCCAGACAGGATTAAACAGCTTATTAGCGATCGGCATGGCACGCTCATTGTACGCCCGGAGGGAAATCAATTTGCCTTGAGTTACTGGTTTGAGGGTAGTGAGGAACCGCTTATAAAGCTGGATCGGGATGAGCTGGGAATGTCAAAATACAAGGAAATGCTGGCAGCCGACGAACGTTTACAAAAAGCCGGCCTGATTTTCCGCTTATCCAGAAAATACGCCATTCAAAAAGAACTCTCACTGCCTGCCGCCGCCAAGGAAAACCTTTACCAAGTGGTTACCTACGACTTATCCAGGTATTCCCCATTTAAGGCGGAGCAGGCCTACTATGCTGTCAAAGCGCTGGATGTAGTTAACGAGCCTGGACAAATCAGGGTTATGCTAGTTCTTACCAACCGGGAAGTGCTGGATACCTTCTACGGAGACCTCAAGACATTTGGCATGATTCCGAAATTTGTGGATTATGAGCTTTTCGCCAACGACCTTGAGCAAAGCGAAGAACCTTATAATCTGTTACCAGAATGGTTGCGGGAAAAAACAGACAAGACAGCACAGTTGATTCAAGCTGCCTTGGCTGGCTCGGTGGTATTGCTTATGGTGGCAACCTTGGCCTTGCCGGTCTGGCTTGAATACCGTTCAGTCCAAGCCTTAGAAGAAAAGATTGATGCTATCGAAAAAGCGGCCAAAAGTACCAAGGCCTTACAAGCTGAAGTTGACGCATTGGTGGACGAAACCAAACAATTGATTGAGAAAAAAACCGAAAAACCCCCAGTTGTGGCCGTACTGGACACCTTAAGCAAACTGATAAAAGACGATACTTGGTTAACTTATGCACAGTATGCGAGCGGTCAATTGCAGGTTCAGGGCGAATCACCCGCCGCTTCAACACTGATTTCGGTTTTGGAAGCGTCTGATTTTTTTGCCAATGCAAAGTTTGTCTCGCCCGTTACCCGTGATAATGTGACCAAGCTGGAACGATTCCAAATTACCGTTGATATTACCAAGGCAGGGGATAAAAATGGAACTGGGCAATAATCCACAGACACAGCGCTGGCTGGCTGTAGGCCTTCTGGTTTTTGTGGTGCTGCTGGTCGGTTTGATTGTTGTCTTGCCTATCATCAGCAAAGGGCTGGAACTGAATGAAGCCAAAGAAAACCTAGCGTTTACCCTGAAAAAATATGAGCAAATATTGGCCGGAAAAGATGCGGTAGTCGGCAATATTGAGGCAATGAAACAGCAACACGAAGAACAAGGCTATTTTAACAATCAAGGCACTAGTGCCCTCGCTTCCGCACAAATGCAGGAGTTTATCAAACAAGCCATCGTACAGGCAGGCGGACAATTGAGCAGCACCCAAGTGCTTCCACCCAATAACAAAGATAAATTCAGCTGGATTACCGTCAGTGTCAGGATGACCGGCAACATTGAAGTGTTACGGGCAGTGCTGTACAAGCTGGAAACTGCCACCCCACTGATTGTTATCGAGCAGTTGGACATAAGGCCGATGCGCAACGTCCGAAACAGGTTGACCCGCCAGATTGAACCCAGCAACGGACTGAACATCAATTTTCAGGCAATCGGTTTCATGAGAGTGCAGCCACAATGAACATGAAACTGATCAAGTTCCTCGCCGCCCTTTGCGCCGGATTGTGCTTCATTATTGTTTGCGAGTGGTTATATGCCATCTACGCACAGAAGCAGTTACTGGAATCCATTCAAGCCGTCGATAAGGAAAAAAAGCCAGTCGCAGGATTGCCTTCTATACAACTGACCAAGCAACCCGAAACCAGTTATGTGGATCTGGTAGCAAAGCCGCTGTTCATTCAAGGCAGGAAGCCAGTCAATGAACCTGATCCTGTGGCAACACCTATAGCGAAAGCAACGGAAACATTTAACTGGGCGCTTAATGGGATTTATACCTACCAAAAGAATCTGTACGCATTATTTAGCCGGACGGCCACCAAAGTCCCCAAAGATAATTACCGGAAAATTACCAAAGATAACGACATCGACGGTTGGAAACTGACTGAGATACACAAAGACAAAGTGGTCGTCAGCCAAGGCGGTAAGCAAAAAGAATTGCCTTTGCGTAAGCCTAAGCCGAAGGGGCTGGCCAGCAATGCCGGCAGATCGCTGATTGCGCCGCCCGTACCCAACCAGCCCGGGCAGCCGTTAGTTCCCAGCCAACAACAACCCATACCCACTCCTGAACCCGTACCTGAGCCAGAGCCTGAAGAGGTGCCCGAACCTGAGCTTATCCCCGATGAATCCAGTGAACCTTACTTCGAGAATAGCGATAATGAACAATTTCAGTAACCTTATTAAGGCTGGCTACTTGATCGCCTTGGGCTTAATGCTTACTAGCTGTGAGCTACTGGGCCCCAAACGGACTACCAAAATACCGCTCACGCCGGTAGCCAAAGAACAATCAGATAGGCTCGATGACAGCGTTGTGTTTCAAGAGCTGCAAAACAAAACGCCGGTTAACGGTGCCCTGCAATCGAAGGTCGAAATGTATCCGGCCCGGGATCGTTTTGCTCCCAAAACGGAAACTCACAGACAGACCAAAACCGGAGGCCCTGGCACTTACAGCCTGAATTTTGACGATGCCGACCTGGGTGAAGTCGCCAAAGTCATACTAAGCGACATACTTGGGCAAAACTATGTACTAAGCCCTAAAGTGGTTGGCAAGGTCACGCTTAATACAACCGAACCGCTTAGCAAAGCGGAACTCCTGCCTACCCTGGAAATGGTCTTGCGCATGAACAATGCGGCTTTGGTTAAGGACGGCAAAATATATCACATCGAACCCACCTCAGAGGCTTTGTACAGTTCCTCTATAGTGGGCAGCAGCACTGGATTCCAATCTCGGGTCATTCCAATACGGAATGTCGCCGCCCAGGAAATCGCCGACATTTTGAAACCCTTGGTTCACGATAAAACCATCCTGAATGTAGACAGCACTCGTAATACCTTGGTCGTACAAGGCACAGCTGACGAACTGGCGCGGGTCATGGATATGGTTAGCACCTTTGACATTGATGTATTGAGAGGCCGGTCATTTGCCCTGTTTCCCCTCAACCACGTTGAGCCGGACAAAATCATAGACGAGCTGGAAACTGTTTTTAACACCTCATCCGGCAAGGAAGACAGTGAGTTTTTCCGCTTTCTGGCCATTGAGCGCATGAATGCGGTATTAGCCATTACCCATCAGGCCAGCTATCTCCGGGATATTGAAAACTGGATCTACCGGCTGGACAGGGCCAATACTGAAGCGGGTGGCGGCGTCAATGTATATAAGGTACAACACATGGATGCTGAGGAATTGGCAAGTACGCTGAATGAAATTTTTACCGGCGGACAACCTAGGGACAAATCCGCAAAAGTGGCCGCCGGAAAAAAATCGGGGGAGGTCACCAATAAGGATTCTTTTGATAGCAACAATAGCCAAAAAACTGACAAAACCTCGGTCAAACGCAAAAAAAGTAAGGCTGAGGGTTCAAGAGCAGGGGGTGGATCCGCTGACAATGACACAAAAATTGTCGCGGATATCGCCAATAATTCCTTGATTATTATCGCCACACCGCAGGAATACGGAAAAATCCTTCCGGTCATTAAGCAGTTGGATATCATGCCGTTGCAAGTGTTGATAGATGCCACGATAGCCGAAGTGACTTTAAAGGATGATTTACAGTATGGTATTCAGTGGTATTTATCAACTAACCGCCTAGGACTCGGTAGCAGTCCTAGCTCTGTTGCAGGGAAACTAGGGGACGCTGCCGCTGTTGCCGCTCTAGCTGGAGCAACAGGGGGTTTGAGCGCTATCTATAGCTCAGGTTCCGTCAAAGCAGTGTTAAATGCGCAATCTCAACTAAACAATGTAAAAATTATTTCATCACCCTCCCTGATGGTTTTAAACAACCAGGAGGCGAAAATAAATGTAGGTGATCAGGTACCGTTACAAACCAGCTCTACCTCGGTACCCATCGCAGGTGGAACGGATGGGGCAAGTATCGCCCAATCTAATCAGATACAGTACAAGGACACAGGTGTCACTTTAGAAGTGACACCTAGAGTCAATTCCAATGGCATGGTCATTATGGATATCAGTCAGATTGTCAGTAATGTAGTACCTCAGCCATTGGATACCGAAACATCTGTTGGTGTTACGACTACTGCTACCATTCGAAATAGAGAGATCGAAAGCACGGTTGCTGTAAGAGATGGTGAAACTTTCGCATTAGGCGGGCTGATAACAAGCAACGATGAATTCATCAAGAGTGGGATACCTTTTTTACACGAATTGCCTTATATAGGCCCATTGTTTGGTTCTACTACAAGAAATGAAAACAGAACTGAACTGGTGGTATTGATTACCCCTCGTGTTGTCAAAACAAAACAAGATGCCCGCGTCGTTACCGATGAATTCAAAAGAAAGCTGACTGGAATCTACTACGACCCAACGAAACCGAGAAAAAAGGGGGATTGGTGGCGGGCGCGGGACTGGTAGCGCGTAGGCTGGGTTGAAGCTTAGCGGAAACCCAGCGAATGCGCACCGAATGCTGGGTTTCGTTCCTCAACCTAGCCTACACGTCCGCGTATGGCGCGGCGTAATCCACCAAATTGTGTAGGTTGCGAAGCCTGTCGGAGCCCCCTGGCCTTTCGACAAGCAGGACGGATGGTCACTTGTTCAGAGTTGTCGATTTCGGATTAGTTTAGAACCCGCCCATTCAAGACACCTTCCTCAACTCACCCAAACCATTCGGCTTTTTGACCAGTTGCAGTTGTGCCTTAAAGCGTTTCTGTACGGCTTCCACATGCGAGATAACGCCCACGGTTTTGCCATGCGCACGCAAGCCCTCCAAGGTATTAATCACGGTATACAGGGTTTCTGCATCCAGGTTGCCAAAACCTTCATCGAGGAACAGGGAATCCACCGACCTGCCATTATTCGCCAATTCCGAAAGCCCTAATGCCAGCGCCAGACTGACTATAAAACTCTCACCGCCTGATAAGGTTTTGGGTAAGCGCCGGACATTACCCTGGTAGGTGTCTTCAATTTCCAGGGCCAAGCCCCTGTCGCTGGGCTTTTGCCGGATATAGTAACGCCCGCTGATTTTTTCCAGCGTCGCATTGGTTTGCGATAACAACCTTTCAACCACCCGTTCTTGTACACGTCGACGAAAAGCCATTCCATGTTCTGCCGATAGCTCCGCGACCTCGGCGTTCGCCTGTTGGACTAGCGCTTGCTGGCTTTCCAGTTGTGCCAGGATGGCATCGTATTTCTGCCTTAATTGTTGTTGCTCGCGGACTATGGTTTCCAACCGTTGGGATTCAAGCCCCGCCAGTTCCATTCTTTCTTTGGCAGTCTTTAATTTAAGTTCGATTTCTTCTGTCGTTAACTCAGGCTTACCTTTGCCTTCATGGATTTCCAATTGCCCATAAAGCGTTTCCAGTTCCGCCCCCCACAGAACGACATCGTCATCCAACCGTGCCTTTTGCTGTGCAAATTCGGGCTGGCTGGTCATCAATTCCAAAATTTGGCTGATCTCATCCAAACTGGTGAATGGGGTTCCCTGCATTTTATCGGCAATGGCCTGATCCAAACTCTTTGTCTCAGCGTTTAGTTGGCCGATGAGCCGCTCTTTATCGGCAATGAATTTCTGCTTTTCCACCAACGCCAGATGTAAACCGACCACTTCTTCGGTATGTAACTGGTTATTGGTGTAATTCAGCCTTTCTTTATAGGAATTGATTTGGGCTTGACCGGTAACCTGTTCTGATAGCAGCAGTTCCATATCTTCTGTCAAAATTTTGTTTCGGAAGGCATAACTTTCGTAATCTTGACGGCGAAGATTCAGGCGGTCAACCAGCACATTCTCTTTGCCTTTTGCTGGCAGTTTTTCGCCTAACTGCGATAGTTGCTCAGTCAGTTTTGCCACCAGTCCCTGTTCTTCCTGTTGAACCTTGGCGCCGCCAGTCTCAGTCTCTGCCACCCGTTGCGGTTCGGTCTGCCATTCCGCGTCTATCGTTTGTATGGTGGCTTGTGTGTGCCCAATACTGGCCGTATTTTTCTCGATTGCTGCTTTAAGATTGGCTATCCTACTTTGCGTCCCTTTATACTTGCTCAACAAAACAGCTATATTTTTCAGATCTGTAGATTCGGTCTTTAGCAACCGTTTCATCATGCCCGTTTTCTTGATGTCCAGATCTGCACTGGCCGTATTCAGCTGGTTACACAACCTCAGCCACAGGGCCATAATCTGTTGCAGCCGATTCTGATTGGCATGATTTCTTTCTGCGTATTTTCGCGCCAGTATGACTTGCTGCTCAAGCTGGCTAAACTGGATGCTTAATCGCTTTATTTTTATGCGCTGATCTAACAAAGCTTGTTGGGAATTCGCCGGGGCGGGTGGGCGTTTTGCGTAAGGATGCTCGGTAGAACCGCACAACGGGCAGGGTTTACCATCAATGAGATGGGCGCGGTCTTGCGACATACGCGCCAACAGCGCATCATTAAAAACCGACCTTTCCAATGCCAAGCGGATGTTTTCTTCTTGTTTTTGTTGCTGTTTTAAAGCCTCAAGTTCGGTTTCTAGTTCTTCTGCGTCACGGTCTGGCGCATTTTTCTTGCCAAACAGTCCGAAAAAAAAGGATGACTGCGGTGACAATTTTTCGTTGGCAACAGCCAGGTTAACCAATTCCTCGAAGGCTTTGACCCGCTCTTTCTGCTCTGTTTGCAATTCTTCAAGCTGCTCCAGGCTGTTGCCTTGTGCAAGCTCTTCCAGCTCTTTTTCCTCATTCGCTAATTGCCGGTTTAGCTGCACCAGCTTATTGTTTTTATTGTCTATATTGGCTTTGTTTTTTTGCAATGCCGCGCTGGTGGATTTTGTCCACTTGCCTAGCGCTTTCTTTTTTTCGTCAAATTCATCCAGAGCTATCCGCAGATTTTTCAAGCGGTCGAGCTCAGGAAAATTTTCCAGCAAAGGTTTGTCAATCGCGTGTTCTTCCAGCCACTTGGATACTTCGTCCAATGCAGTTTGTTTTTCGGCAATTTGGTCAGACAAAGACCGCAACAAGATAATTTCAGACTGCCAGTTGGCATTAAACAAGTTAACTTGGTTCCTTATGCTATCAATGGTTTGTTTTTGCTCGGTGAACGATTCCGGCCTGGATGCCAAATCTTGTTGCGCTAAGGAACTCGTATCAAACTCGGGTAAGGCCAGCGTGCCTTCTATCTGTTTGAGTTCATTACGCAAAGCCGTCAGCGCGGTATTCTCCCGCTCCAGAACCTGCTTTTTTTGTTTGATTGTTTCGATGCCGTCCTTAAAATCCAGTGCTTTTTCAGCAGCGGCTAACTGATCCAGCTTTTTCTGTACGGCCAAGCGTTGGGTGATGGCATCCTGTAGCCTGATTTCCTGGGATTCAATCTGAATTCTAATGGTTGATGTTTCCGCCATTACGGTTTGTTGCGCAGTCAAGCGGTTAATTTGTTCCTGAAAATCCGCAGTTTGTTCGCTAAAATCAGCTAAATCCAGTTCACAGGCTTCCAGCGATTCCGGCTCGATTAAGGGGATAGCCGCCAAATCTTGCTGCAAATACAGCAGATTTTTTTGCGCATCGGCCAGCTTATCGGTCACCTCTTTTTTATAGTCCGCATAAATATCCGTACTGATGATTTTTTCCAGGATGTCCATGCGTTCGTTGTCCAGAGCGTTGAGGAACGCGGCAAAATCGCCTTGGGCAAGCATTATAGAGCGGGTAAAACTGCGGAAATTCATGCCGGTGATCTCGACCATACTGGCACAAACCTGATGCGGCGTATTGGCTACGACCTCTTCGCCATTATTCAAGTGGATAAGTTGCATTTCCGATGGCAACACATCACTACGCGGGTTGCCGTCCTCGCGCTTTACATGCCAACTTGAGCGGTACTTGTCCACACCCAGGGCGAATTCAATTTGCGAAAAACTCTCGTTGGTGTGCTGGGTAATAATATGTTGCGCAGGCTTATCAAACCGGAACGTCTCGCCATACAACGCCAACGTAATGGCATCCAGGATGCTCGACTTACCCGACCCGTTAGGCCCGGTGATAGCAAAAACCCCCGTATCGGTAAAAGGCGCTTGCTCGAAATTGATCCGGTTTTCGCCTTCCAAGGAGTTGATATTCTTGAAATATAGATTAAGTATTTTCATATATATATGATTTATATATAGCATGTAGGCTATTGTAAGAAATTTGGTACACGCCTTGGTACACACTATTTGTAATTAATCTATATGATACACGGCGAGATTGATAGAGAAAACAACTAAAAAAAGCCGCGTGGTTAGCGGCCTTGCGGGTTGTTTCAGGAAGGCACTAAACAATAAATGCTTTACCAATAATCGGGCTTAACGGCGGGTGTTTTCTTGGTGGGTACTTTATCCGGCAATTGAAATTTTTGAAGTTCATCATTGCGAATGTGTGTACGAGTCCAATCAACCAAGCCAGACAGGTTTGAATTAGGTGGACGTTGTTTCGTTTCGTTTCGTTTCGTTCGATTCCCTTCTTGGCAAAATTAATCCAATCGGGTAATCAGGAAAATCTTGCCTTAAAAAAGCCAGTGCGGGCTCAAGGTCAGAATCGCTGGACACCAAAACGGCATGTTCGCAATGCTTAAGCGCGGCATCACGACAGATTTGCAGGGCAATGTTTACGTCGGTTTGTTTTTCTTCTAACCGCCAGACTTCAACCCGATCTTGCTTGTCGATAGGTTGCTTAGGGTGGACTGCTTTTCTCCAGGATATAGTGACCGTTAATGATTTCCATGGTTTCAAGGTGCTTGTTTATCAGTGCCTTATTATAGCTTTGCTGGGATTGCAACGCCTTATCGCCTTGTGTTGCAACCCGTGTAATGACTGGGGCAGTAAAAAACTTTACGGTGACAACATCCAATGTTGGATTTTGAACATGACAAACATGCTTAACCACGCCATCAATATAGACAATTGTACGAATTCCTTACCCCAGAAATGAAAAAAAGTCGCACTAAGGGAAAGAGAAACTAAATCCGTCCGTATTATGAAAAATATCTGCCAAGCAAAAGCAACCGTTTGAAATTTCGTAGTACTTGTAGTTTCCGGCCAACTGCAGTCGGTCACGTTAGAAATTGCGGCCTTTCGCAGAGACAATCAACAGACTGACAGATGTTGTTAAACAATACCGTACATGAATGCCAAACATAGCTAGTAAAAAAATTTCATTTCGTCAAAATAGAAAAATGCCTCCAGAATGAATTTATTTTTGAGGAACAACAGCAATAATCATAATCCTTGCCGGACAATTATGATCTCAACATTATGCTCTATGTGATCATCTACCAGCGGAATAATGTCTTCCTGCTGTACGATGCCATCTAGGGTAAGGCTTGGGTTCATTTCAACAGTTGCTGTCTGCCTCACGCTGATGTGGTAGAACGTTTCCCGATAGCGATAACGTATCTTGAAATTCGTCCAATCGTCAGGGAGACATGGCTCTATACGCAAGGATGCCCCCTCTCGCTTGAAACCCAGCAGTGACTCAGTGATAAGCCGGTACATCCATCCAGCGGAACCGGTGTACCAGGTCCATCCTCCCCGGCCAGTATGGGGTGCAACCGCGTACACGTCGGCAGCTACAACGTAAGGCTCCACCTTATAGGCAGCAATACCTGCTGGAGATTTCCCGTGATTTACCGGATTGATCATGTTCATCAATTCCCATGCCCTTGTGTTATCACCAAGGTGTGCGAAAGCCATCGTCGCCCAAATGGCCGCATGGGTGTATTGGCCTCCGTTCTCCCTGACACCTGGTACATATCCCTTGATATAGCCAGGGTCTAGGTTTGAAGTGTTGAAGGGTGGAGCCAAAAGCTGGATCAGTGAATGGTCACGGCGGACAAGATGTTCATTGAGTGCTTGCATGGCTTTCGTTGTGCGCTCAGGCGCACCGACACCCGAAAGCACAGACCAGCTTTGGGCAATAGAATCTATTTGGCATTCCGGGTTGCGTATAGAACCTAACGGCATACCGTCGTCGAAGTAAGCGCGGCGATACCATGCGCCGTCCCAGCCGTGTTGTTCGATATTCTGGCTCAATTGAAATCGCTCTGCATGGCAACGCTCGGCGAAGGGTATGTCTCCCCGCAAGCGCGCAAGCTCGGTAAATTGCTTCAGCACTTCACAAAGGAAAAAGCCCAGCCAGACGCTTTCACCTTTGCCGCCCATTCCGACCAGGTTCATGCCGTCGTTCCAGTCACCCGAGCCCATCAAGGGCAGGCCGTGTTCACCGAATCGAAGCCCTCTAAGAATAGCTCGAACGCAATGCTGATAGAGGCTTTCGACTTCTTCAGACCGACTAGGCAGATCGTAGTAGGAGTCTTCATCAGCATTGACCGGACGCCCCATCAGAAACGGGGCAAGTTCGTCCAGCACGGCGGAGTCGCCCGTGATCCTTATATAGCGACTGGCTACAAATGGCAACCAGAGAAAATCATCTGAGCAATGTGTTCGAACGCCGCGACCAGAGGGCGGATGCCACCAATGTTGAACATCGCCTTCAATAAACTGGTGTTCAGCACATAATAATAGCTGTTCGCGTACCCTGTGGGGTTCGGAGTGGACCAGCGCCATAACGTCCTGCAATTGATCACGAAAACCGAATGCTCCGCCTGATTGATAGTACCCGCTCCGTCCCCACAAGCGGCAGGACAAGGTCTGGTACAACAGCCAGCCGTTGGTCAACATATTGATACCCGGATCAGGCGTTTCCACTTGCACTACCCCCAAGGTTCGAACCCAGTATTGCTGAACCATTCTAAGCGCATCGAGCGCAGCTACTGGCCCACGAAAGCGTTGCACTAACATCCTGGCATCGTTAGCATCTCGTCCTAAACCCAACTTGAAGACTATCTCACGCTCTTGGCCTAAGTCCAGTTCAAATGAGACTTGGAGCGCAGCGCAGGGATCCAGGTTCGCTCCGAACTTGCCTGAAAGGTAAGACCGATTCATGGCGGCGGGTCTTCGAAGGGTGCCATTGCGTCCTATGAACTCGCTGCGGTCACCTGTTATGGTGCGGGTCGAGTCGTCCACGTCGAAGAACGCTACCCGATCGGAGAACTCACTGTTGTATGGATTCGAGGCAAATAATGCGCCACCAGAGATAGCACAATCTGTAATTACATGAGGAGTTGATTTCGGGCGCAGGTCGCCCAGCACCCATTCGACATAGCCGGTCGCAGAAAGCCGTCGGTATCGACCCGATAGGCTGCGTACTTTTAATGCTGAAAACTTGACTGAAGCGTCCAGTGCGACGTAAACGGTGAGTTCTGTATGAATCCCGCTTTCGTTGTGTTCAAAGACACTGTAGCCGAATCCGTGTCGGCTTATGTAACCACCCGTTCCAGGACAAGGGAGTGGTGTCGGCGACCAGTACTGCCCAGTCTCTTCGTCGCGGAGATAAATGGCTTCTCCGCTCGGATCACTCACCGGATCGTTGTGCCAAGGTGTAAGCCTGAACTCGTGGGCATTCTCACTCCACGTGTAGGATTGCCCATTCTCGGAGATGATGGTTCCAAAGAATGGATTGGCCATCACATTCACCCAGGGTGCCGGTGTCATTTGACCGGGCGCAGGTGTAATGACGTATTCGCGCCCATCTTTGGTGAATCCTCCCAGTCCGTTGAAGAGGATCAGATCCTCACGACGTGGTAACTCGGCGTCTACAGGGCGGGCTTGAAGTTGGCTTCGGCTCGGCTTGAATCGGGGAACACGCACTTCCATTGGAGCGCGACGGTTGATCTGTTCTGCCAATGTTCCTCGGCTGTCGTTGATGATGGCGCGTGCGACCGATTGAATCAGAATGCGGTCTTCGCTGGATATTTGGTCTGCATGTCGCACAAAGATTCCACCCGGGCGATCGATCAAATTGGCTTCAACTCCCGAGGCAATCAGCCCCATGATTTGTTCCTGTAGTGTGTGTCGGTATCCGTCACGATCTTCATTCCAGATCACAAGGTCCACCGCCAAACCTTTTGAGCGCCAGTAGGCATGGGCTTTCACCAATTGGCGTACCAGATCGATATTGCTCATGTTCTTAATTTGCAGCAGTACGATCGGTAGGTCGCCGGAAATGGCGTGGGCCCACAGACCGGACTGCCCGCGACGATTATTGATGACAACACTGGCATCTGCGCGCAGCAAAGAATGGGTGTATAGAACTGAATTTGCGAGCCTTCCATAGAGTTGGGCTTCGGCTTCCGTGGCATTGAGCTGCCTCAGGACAACTTGGCTATGCGCCCAGGCCAGATCGAAAACACGATCGGCGAGCCGCCGGTCATGGTATTTCTCCACCAGTTCCAGGCTGGCTTCACGTGTATCGGTGATACCGATTACCAGATCGATGATCACTGATGCTTCCGGATCGAGTGTGATCTGATGACGAATGGCAACTATTGGGTCGAGTACTGCACCTGCGCTGCCCGAAAGACTTCCGGAATCAACCATGGCTTTGGGTGCGGCAAGGTCGTTACCACGGCCAATGAATTGTTCACGATTGGTCTCATAAGATACCCCGTTGGACTCGCTTTCATGCACAGCCATCAATTGAAACATCCACGGTGTTGGTTCATTAAGGGCACGCGGACGGCGAGAGCACAGGATCGCCTGATGTTGATCGACGATTTCGGTCTGTACAAAGAGGTTGCTAAATGCCGGATGAAGGTTGTCCGAGGCAGATGATGCGAGTACCACTTCCGAATAACTGGTCACCTCGATGGTTCTAGGTGTCTGAGCGTGGTTGGTGATACGGATTCGGCGCATTTCGATATCATCTTCGGGTGAAACGACGATATCGGTATGCATATCAAAATCGTGGTCGCGGCGACGAAATTCTGTTCGTCCCTCGGAGAAAATCGCTTCATAATGTTCAGATCGTTTGAGCGTTGGTTGATGGGCGGTAGACCAGTACGCACCAGTTGTCATATCGCGGATATAACAGAAGGTACCCCAGTGGTCACAAGTACTGTCTTCGCGCCAGCGCGTGACGGCGAGATCTTTCCAGCGACTGTAGCCACCGCCGGAATTCGTCACCATCACGTGGTACCTGCCGTTGGACAACAACTGTGCCTCCGGTATGGGTGTATTTGGGTTGTTGATTACCCTTACTTGGCTTTGCAGTTCGCTGGAGGACTTCAAAACATCAGAGACTTCGGCGGCTTGCACATAGAAAGCAGAGGCCTTAGGGATTCGCTCCTGGAGTAACAACATAGTGGCCTGGAACAAGGGGTTAGACGCGAATCGACGCTGCATCGGACGATCCAGCAGTAAATAAGCCAAGGAGAGAAGACTCATGCCCTGATGATGGGCCATGAAGGATTGAATCACAGTTCTCGATTCTCCCCTTCGTTGACGCGATGGGGTGTAGTCAACCGCTTCATAGAAGCCAAATTTTCCTAACAAACCTTCAGCGGCGAGTCGCTGCAGATTTAGGCATCCCGCCTCAGGCGCGACCATCAATGCGAGCGCAGTGGCATACGGCGCAATGACCAAATCTTCGGCAAGTCCTCGTTTCAGTCCCAGGCCAGGCACACCAAAGGCGCGGTACTGGTAGTTGAGATGAACATCGACCGTGTTGAAGCCGGACTCTGATATGCCCCACGCTACACCGCGCTGCTTTCCATATTCAATTTGACGCTGTACTACCGCCCTTTGCGTCTGATCGATCAATGTGTTTTCATAAGCCGGCATCACCAGGAGTGGCATTAGGTATTCGAACATGGATCCGCTCCATGACAGGAGAGCAGTCTTTCCCTCGCTGGCAACCAGTAACCGCCCTAAGGCAAACCAGCTCTCCTGAGGTATTTGTTCCTGCGCAATTGCCACGAAATTACACAATCTCGCTTCCGAAGCCAATAGATCGTAATAAATCGAATCACGTTGCAGCTCATCAACGTTGTACCCGATTGTCAGCAAACGGCGCGGCTTGTCAAACAGAAAGCCATACTCCATACTCGCTAGTTCGTCTGTTAACTGTGCCAGACCTTCTATGATTGCAATTCGATCATTTGCGCGTTGGCTGGATTCTTGGATGAGCAGCCGAAGTTGGATTAGCCAGTCGCGCACCTCGGGCCTTTGGTTTTCGATCAGCAGCCTATCGATAACTGATAACGATGGCATATCATTTCTTGCTAGTTCCCGCAGAGTTGGCATCCCGGTGATGTCAGGGAAGTTGTCAATCCCACTTGGCGGGGCTGGCAGCACAACCCACGGTGCCAGGAACAGCAACTCATCTAGGATGGCGCGGCATTGCCGAGCAAGGGTACGTCCCCATCCCTTCAGGTCGTTCTCAACTGCCTCAACGCTATTGGCAAACGTTTCCGCGCGTGATGTCAACCTTTCAAAACAGAGCCTCGCGGTGGCGAGTGTAATCAGCCGTGAGTTGTTGGCAAATTCGAGTTCGGCCTGAAATTGAGTGAGTAGGGCCGGTGTAGCACCTTCAGCTGCTTCCACCAGAATTCCCAATGTATCAAGAAGCCCACAAAAACATTGCACACCTAAAATCGGGTGGTCAGGTAGCTCAAGCAATCCCTGCCGCAAGGTCAACAAATAGCCCCCAAGGTTGCCGCTGTCCACTGTGGAAATATATAAAGGTGGCAACGGTTGCATGGAATGTGTGTCGTACCAGTTGTAGAAGTGCCCGTGATATTTTTCCAAGGCCGACATCGTGCCCAGAGTGTTTTTTGTTCGTACTAGAAGGGTGCTGCTAGGAATATAACCGAAATCGTAGGCAGACAGGTTCGCCAGTAAAGCGAGTCCCATATTGGTTGGTGAAGTGCGATGTGCAACACCGACATCACGGTACTCCTGAAAGTTATCGGGTGGCAGCCAATGATCCTCTGGCCCGACAAAGGTTTCGAAGTAGCCCCAGGTTTTGCGGGATATTTTCCTAAGAAAAAAGGCTTGATCAGCAGTCAGTTTCGTCTCGCGGCGAGTGATCGGAAGGCTGATCCACCAGGCTATAGCGGGCGAGATCCACCATAATAGTAAAATGGGAACTGCCATAGCCAGTACCTCTGGTCTTGTTAGTGCCAAAGTGATACCTATGCTCAGGGCGATAACTGGGGCGATCCACATCGAACGGCAAGAGGTGAGAAGATTAGTTTGACTATTCCGATTGACCTCATTTGACGGACTCCATTCCAGCAGTCGTTTATGGGTGATAAGCATACGCCAGACTGTGCGCATGATCGCGTCTAAGCTGAAGTAGGCTTCATAAGGGAGAAAGATGAGTGTTAATGCTGCCTGGGCTAAACGTTCTCCAGCAGAACGTATTTCTGCAGCGAGGTGTTGCCTCAGCAACAGGTCTGAAGGCTTCCTAAACAGGTCAAGTGTGGAAGCGCTCAATGCGGGTATCAGTAGAATACTGATCACAGACCCTGTCCAAAACCAGGCCAAAGGCCAGACTGTCCATCCTACCAGCAATATCAGTGTCAATGCCAAAGGGGTAAGACTACGTCGGAGATTGTCGAAGAGCTTCCATCGTGACAGTCCCGAAAGCGGGTTCTTCTGACGGCGGCTATCCAACCCGGGTACGCTAGGCAACAGCCATCCCATTAGCTGCCAGTCGCCACGAATCCAACGGTGCCGTCGGCTCACATCGTCAGTATAGCGAGTGGGATGTTCTTCGTATAATTGGACATCACTTAGTAATCCAGACCGCGCGTAACAACCTTCCAAAAGATCGTGGCTCAGGATACGGTTCTCTGGAAAACAATCGCTGAGCGAGCGTTCAAACGCATCGATATCGTAGATTCCCTTACCAATGAACGAGCCTTCTTGGAATACATCCTGGTAAACATCCGAGACAGCGCGTGTATACGGGTCAATTCCAGGTTCTCCCCCGTATAATTGTGCATACCGCGTTGGATTCAACCCTGAAAGGCTGGCGCTTACGCGTGGCTGCAAGATTCCGTAACCATCGCAAATACGTTGCTTAACTTTGTCGTAGCAAGCACGGTTCAACGGATGAGCCATGGTGCCTACAAACTGTCTTGCGGCTTCACGCGGAAGCTGAGTATCGGTATCAAGGGTGATAACGTACTTCACATCCGACAAGGCTGCTATTTCACCGACGATGAGGGAGAATTGGCTGGAGTCACCCCCGCGCAGCAGGGAGTTCAGGTCTGCAAGTTTACCTCGCTTACGTTCGTAACCCATCCAAATCCGATCCTGCGGGTTCCATCGGCGCGGGCGATGAAAAAGAAAAAAAGTGTTACCTAGAGCCTTTGGATACTTTTCATTCAATTGGTTGATTCCCGCCTTTGCCAGCTGCAATAGCGGTTTATCCTCAGGAACCGTTTCTTCGTGTGAATCGAGAAAATCAGTCAAGAGGCCAAAATGCAGATTATCGTCTCGATTGGCCAGGAACCGCACTTCCAGTGCCTCGATCAACTCCTCTATGTTCTGAACACTGGTCATCATGGTTGGCACAATAACCAATGTTCGATATGACACAGGAATTCCAACAGAGAAATCCATTCTCGGTAGCGAATAAGGCGTAGCGGATAACGTTACCAGCCAGTTCACCAGCGCCACTGCAAGTTGGCTGGATGCAAGAACTGATAGGAAAATTAACAGCGCCAAGTGCCAGTTCCGCAAGCCTTCGACGTAAGCCACCATCGCTAAGTAGCTGGTGATACTGACTGTTAACAAGCCGATTGCACCCAAAAAGAAAAACAAAGGAAATCTGGAAATCAGTTGTTGCAATGCTTCGCCCATAGGCAAACGCATCCCAGCCGTTTGTTCTAGTTTCGGTAATCCTTTGTCGATAAGGTAAAATCCGATGTGGGAACTTCGGTCTTCGCGACCTTTAGTATCTAGACACTCCTTTGCCAATTGGAGCGCAAGTTTTGCTATTTCGTGTTCTGGTTGATTGCTGTTCCTGGAGATCTTTTCCACGACGTGCCGATAACGATCTCGGGTGACAAAATCCATCTTACCGTAAGTACCACTCGGATCTTCGCACAGGGTTCGTTCAACAATGCTCATGGATTCAACAAATTCGCGCCAGTCCATCGCACCTAGTAAACGCAAGCTACCGATGCTATTACCGATAGAAACCTGGTCGGAGGCCTGTTGCTGACCCTCCATCTGGACTAACTTCTCGATGGTCAGATGCGACTCGGCAAGCAACTGTTCTATCCAAGTCAGAGGCAAGGCCAAAGCGGAGCCCTGGCCTTGCAAATGACGCGCAAATTCCGAAACAAACTGGGTTGTCATTGGCGGGTTCGATCGCGCCATGTCCGCGATGACCAGAATCAGGCTTTTGGGATCCTTCTCGGCAATCTCTATCATTTGACTCGCCCACGAATCAGCAAGGTCTTGGTCGATTTTGCCAGCGGCAATTCGGATTGAAATACGCCGGAGATTCTCAATCAGTGCTAAACGCAGCATGATGGGGATAGCCCACAATTCGCCTAATTTAAGGGGTGTGACCGTCTGGTATGCCATCACGAAACGGCTAAGACTCTCCGGGTCTATCCGTCCATCGCCGTGCGCTACTGTCTCCAGCGCGATATCATAAACGCGTGGAAGTCCTACGGAAGAACTATTCGACAAGCGCGGCAGTTCACGGCTATAACCTTTTGGCAAATGCCGCTTGGCGGTACGGATCTGCTCATCTATCAAATAGAAGTTATCGAGAAGCCATTCTCCGGCCGGTGTGAGCCGGCGATTAGCGTTGATCGTTTCCGTCAGCACCCGGGTACATTCGACGAGTACGCTTTCATTATCCGACAATCTTTTTAAAAGTTGATCGGGTATGTTCTTTTTGGTCAATCGGTGTGAGTCCGCCAACGTTTTGCCATGACGTTCCATTTGATCAGCGCTGAAGAGTTCCGCCCTTAACGGCGGTTTCTCTTTTATATGGCCTCGAAAAGTATTGATCCTGTTGAATTTTACTTTCCACGGCAACAAACCGCCAAAAATGGTGTTGCTGTTCGCCTTCATTGTGAGCCTCTTGCTAGGTAATGGCTGAATGAAACGGTGTTTTCAAAAATCAATACACAACAGGTAAGTGATGTTTAGAAATCTATTCAGCAGGGTAAATAACGAGCTATTTTGTGCTTTGCACACAATTGAGAAAGATTGCGAACGGAGTCATCTAGCCCTAAAAACAAGTATCTCTTAGCTTCTTCATGGCGGATAAGCCTTTTCCCCGGGCAAAATCGATATTGGCGGACGGAATGTTTTCCGAGCTTTTATAATGTTCCAAAGCCCTGTCAATGCTGGCTTCTCGTAACAAATGCAGCATGGGGTAAACAGAACGGTTGGTATAATTTGCGGCATCATTTTCAGGGGAGTTGGCAAACAGGTACAAGGGATGAAAGCTAGCTAATTGATAAATGCCGACGTATCCGTTTTGTTTTAATAGTTTCTCGGCAAGTGATACCAGTTCAAGGAAATCATCAAATTGTGTGAATGTATACGGAAATATCAGGAAACTGGTTTCAATATTGATATCATTATCCAATCGGGTTAGTTCCCGTAACACAGCACCCATACAGATATTCGAAACCGTACTAGTTTCAACTTCGTAATGGACCTTTTTCTGCTTGACTACCTGAGCGGCAAAAGGACAAAAATTACAAGCCACCACTACGTTATCTATCCATTTTTTTGTTTGATCAATGATTTGTCGGGATGTAGGCATAATTTCTTTGTATAGGCGTTTGATGAATTAATTGGGCTGTTGTGTGAGCAATAAAGAACTCGACATCATACCTAACCAAGGCATCTGGCAAACCCTTTATGCATTTGGCAGCGGAAATTGGCTATAAGAGATCTCCTGCAATAAGTTGTTCTTTCTACTGCATGAGAGTATGCTGATACCTGAGTATCAAATTAATTCACCGAGCAGTGAATTTCCAATCCTATCTGCACTTAATTTCAGCCCCCCACAATCATTTGGAAAAAGACTAATGAGCAAAGAACAAAAAAGTAATAAAGAAGACAAGAAAAAACCTGCACTAAGCCCAAAAGAAAAGAAGGCCGCAAAAAAATCCAAGAAAGAGTCTAAAAGCTAATAAAACGGTAGTGACAATTGCAACCAGCAAACAGTGACTGGATACATGCGAACAAGCCTCTTTAATTTTAGCTAAAATCACCACCTCATTAAGTTGTCGGAAGCTTCTTTGTAATTCCCTTATAAATGCGCGAACTACATTAGTTTGTCGGATGGATTCTTGTAAAATGAGAGTGTATTTCCTGCACCCAGACTCATCGATGCGGGCGCAATTCTGGTTTCTACTAGAGGTCGTCAGTTTGGATCAGAACGGAACCGTCCTCTTCATAATAATCCCGCTCTATGAGCTTTCTCGCTGCCTCTTGTATATCCGTACGATGTTGGGCTATTGACTGCATAAGCTTATCATCTGAGGCTCCAAATTTAGCTCTCAGACTCTCATACGAGATGCGGCAAAGCACCCGTTTTTTGTCAACCTCCGCCACAACGGTTGCCATTTTTGTCATATTATTCCAGCATTCAAGCCTAGGGAAAGAAATCATAATATCTCATAATTCAGATGGTTGATGGCCGGTCAATTGCATTAACAAGCTGTACTCGTTGATGCATCACCGATTATCTCCGCCATGATGGTGGTTAACAAGATAACTTCGGCGGACTTTCGAAATGAGGTAGCCTGATCCTCATATCCCGTAATATAACCAAACTTATCGCTCTTTATATGACGGTTGGTTGTTTATCTTAAGAGTTGTAGTGACAATTTGTTTGTCATCCATTCGGTTGGCATATGACCAATATACGCTAAGATGCATCCTATGGCAGTTATATATTATGGTAATAATCATTTTTGCATAACAATAAGCTTAGCGGAGAGGTATTAGGAGTATCAACAACGCTAGGACGCAATTGAAAAAGCCAAGTGGTTTGTGTGTTTATAAACAATGAGTTGTAAGATGGGTTTCGCTCTACCCATCTTACAGGATGGGTCAAGCTGCTAAATATAACATTACGTATTTCTGTGACATTATGAAAAGGTAAGCTAATAGCTTGTGAATCCCTAAGCAGGTATCGCATCCAAAACCCGGTCTAAAGAGCGGATATGTGATTGTTGGGTAGGAAGCAGTTTCGTTTCAATCAAAGTATGAATATCTGCTGACAAAGCGGGATCCTTTAGTGCTGCAGCGTAATCTGCTTCCGCAGCTTTTTCTCCTTCAAGTAACACCTTTACTGCCGACCGCTTACCTAATAAACTTGCGCCTTCCAGGATTAATTTCGGCCAACTACCCCAAGCTCCTGAGTTTTTATGTGGCGTTCCGTCCAGTTTACGGTCTTGTTTTTCTTTCGCCACATCATGCCCCAACGCAACCAAGGCATTAAGCCGCTTGCCTTCCTTCGTGGCTTCGGCAAGGGATAAATCCTTATAGCTGCCTATAAACATTTGCCTTTGTTGCCCAGACAAACGGTAACGGAATCGCCATAATGGGGTAGCCATTGTTTCACGGTAAACAAGATACAGGCCATTGCTACACGCCCTACCTTCAAAACGTCCGACAAACCAGCTTTTGATCGTTAAATCGGTTATTTTGTTTGCCATAATCCCTCCCATGTGTACTATGAAAAATTTGGTACTCACTTTGGTATACGGATATTATGCGCTTGCGTGGGACTGAATGCAACAAGTAGAAACAATAAAACCCTGTAATTACAGTGCTTTGATATGGTAGTCGGTTAGGCTTGGGATGGCGCGAAACAGCACTTAATATTTTTGAAATATAGATTTAAGTATTTTCACGCGTTGTTAATTCTGCACAATCAAGGCTCTAGAATTTTCAAATGTTTGCATCATAGCCTTGTGCGATAAATTTTTCCTGTTCAAGCGATGTCACGGGCAAAATGCTATAGTTCCCACAAAAAACTCAAAGGGACGAAATCATGGATAAAGTCCAAAATTATCTCAGCAAAATAAACCAGCGTTATAAAACGGGCATTTCCCGCGAGCACAGCTACCGTGGCGACTTACAGGCGCTGCTGGAAACCCTATTGCCCGGCGTGTTGGTCACCAATGAGCCTGCCCATATCGCTTGCGGTGCGCCAGATTATATCTTGATCAAGGCTCACATTCCGCTGGGTTACATAGAAGCCAAGGACATCGGAAAATCCCTGGACAACAAAGACTACAAAGAGCAGTTCGACCGCTACAAAAACTCGCTCGACAACCTGATTATCACCGACTACCTGGAATTCCGGTTTTTCTGGGATGGTTTACCAATCACCAGTATTCGGTTGGCTGACATTAAAGGGGGGCAACTCCAACCCAAGCCGGAGCAGTTCAAGCACTTCACCGACCTGATGACGGATTTTGCCGCACATCGCGGACAAACCATCAAATCGCCATCCAAACTT
Source organism: Methyloglobulus sp. (assembly GCF_046714055.1). Lineage (GTDB taxonomy): Bacteria > Pseudomonadota > Gammaproteobacteria > Methylococcales > Methylomonadaceae > Methyloglobulus. The sequence continues at coordinate 35,876 of NZ_JBKKBJ010000103.1, forward strand.
GCCAATATGATGGCCGGGAAAGCCAAACTGCTTGCCAATATTATCGAGACTGCCTTAAGCAACGACCAGCAACAGGAAGCCGACAACACCCTGCGCGACCAAATGGATGCCTTTATCCATACTGCTGCATGACATAGACCCTAGGCAATTTGCCAACATCTACGCCCAAACTATTGCTTACGGCATGTTTGCCGCTCGGCTGCATGATGAAACCCTGGACACCTTTTCCCGGCAGGAAGCCGCCGAACTTATCCCGCACAGCAACCCGTTCTTGCGAAAACTGTTCCAATACATAGCGGGCTATGATCTGGACAGCCGCATTACCTGGATAGTCGATGCCTTGGCGGACATCTTTCGCGCCGCCGATGTTAGGGCAATTCTGGCAGACTTCGGCAAAGCCACCCGGCAAACCGACCCCATCATCCATTTTTACGAGACCTTTCTGGCTGAATACGACCCCAAACTCAGGAAAAGCCGGGGCGTTTGGTACACGCCAGAACCTGTCGTTGATTTTATCGTCCGCGCCGTCGATGATATCCTAAAAACCGACTTCAACTTGCCGTTAGGTCTGGCGGATAACAGCAAAACCACCATTCAGGTTGAACTGCCCGTCATCAAAGGCAAGGGCAAAACCAACTACACCCAACTGGAAAAGGCCGATAAGGAAGTCCATAAAGTCCAGATACTCGACCCTGCAACAGGGACGGGGGCCTTTTTGGCCGCCGCAATCAAACACATCCACCAAAAATTTAAGGGTCAACAAGGCGTTTGGAGCCAGTACGTAGAAGAGCACCTAATCCCACGGGTACACGGCTTTGAAATCCTCATGGCCTCTTACTCCATGGCGCATTTAAAGCTGGACTTGTTGTTGAAAGAAACCGGCTACAAACCCAAAAAACAGCCGCGCCTGAACATCTACCTGACCAATTCGCTGGAAGAATCCCACCCTGACACCGGCACCCTGTTTGCCTCCTGGTTAGCAAAGGAATCCAACGAGGCCAACAACATCAAGCGCGAGATACCCCAGTGATGGTGGTCATGGGCAACCCGCCATATTCGGTCAGCAGCAGCAATAAAGGCGACTGGATACAACGCTTGGTTGCCGATTACAAAAAAGACCTCAACGAAAAAAACATCCAGCCCTTGTCGGACGATTACATCATGTTTATCCGGTACGGTTCGCATTTTATTGAAAAGAACGGCGAAGGCATATTGGCGTATATCTCCAATAACAGCTTTATCGACGGCGTAATCCACCGACAAATGCGTAAGCACTTATTGGAAACCTTCGACAAGATTTATATCCTCGACCTGCACGGCAACAGCAAAAAGAAAGAAACCACAGTTGATGGCGGCAAGGATGAGAACGTGTTCGACATTATGCAGGGCGTTTCCATCAATATTTTTGTCAAACTTAAAAATTATGCAACTAAATAATAGTTGCTTTACAATAACGCCATGAGTAAGAAAGATAAGTTAATTGAAAAACTTAAATCCGAATCGGAATTTACCTGGGATGAACTTGAGCGGCTCATGACGTTATTGGATTTCATTAAAATCGAAGGTGCAGGTTCGCGTGTTAAATTTTTCCATAAAGAAACCAATACCATTATCAAGACGCACAAACCCCACCCAGATAAAGCGATTAAGCACTATGTGCGAAAAGAAATTATTGAGAGGTTAAAAAATGAATTGTTTTAATTACAAAGGTTATCAAGGCTCAATTGAAACCAGCCTAAAAGATCGCTGCTTATTTGGCAAGATTCTCAATATCACTGATTTGATCTTGTATGAAGGTAATACTTTGGAAGAACTTGAAAACGACTTTAAAGATTCAGTTGATGACTATCTTGCGACCTGTAAAGAATTAACCCGGGAGCCTAAAAAGCCCTTTAAAGGCTCGTTCAATATCAGGATCGGCCAGGAGTTGCATGAAAAAGCCGCTAAAAAATCCGCAGAATGTGGCAAGTCGTTAAATGACTATATTAAGGATGTCATTAGTAAGGACATTCAGCCGACCGCCAGGGACGGTGGAAGTGCGGCAAATGGTCGGGAACCGTTGCCGCCTCTTAATCTTTAAAAGGATTTTTCCTGATGGAGAAACCCTTAGCCGAAGTTTACCACCTGGATAGCTATGGCCTGCGTAAAGACAAATACCGGACGTTGCTGGATAACGGCATCAATACCTTGCCGTGGCAGAGGATTGAATGCCGTGCGCCGGAGTATTTTTTTGTGGCTAAGGATTATGGGGTATTGGGGCAGTACCAACAGGGCTTTTCGGTGAGCGAGTTGTTTCCGGTTAATTCGAGTGGCATTAAAACCCATCGAGATGATTTTGTGGTTGATATTGATAAAAACACCCTATCCAGTCGGATAGAAAGTTTTTATTCGTCTTCCGCCACCAACGAAGAATTAAAAAATAAATTGGCTCTAAATGAAAAAGAAGAATGGATAGATTCTAAACGACATGGAATCTTCAATAAAAACAGTATTAAGAAAATCCACTACCGTCCATTTGATAACAGGTATATTTACTATTCATTTGACCTAATCGAAAGAGGTCGTGAGAAAGTCATGCAACATTTTCTGAAAGGCGAAAATGTGGGAATACTTTTTCCAAGACAGGCAATTACGGAAAAATTCGGATTTTTTGTATGTAATACGATTTGCGACATTAATTTTACTGGGGTAGCTGGTCAATATGGCGCAGGTCTTGTTTTCCCTCTCTACCTCTACCCGGAAACCACTGGACAACAATCCCTGCAAGAATCCAACGCCAGACAGCCCAACCTGAACCCTGTCATCGTCCAGCAAATTGCGGAAAAGCTGGGCTTGACCTTTACGCCGGAAAAATCCACCGTCATTCCGGCAGGGATTGGCGGCGATGATTCCATATCCTCGTCCGCACTTCCTTCATCCATGAAGGTCGCCGGAATCCAGAGACCAGGGATGGGATACCTTAACATCCCTGTCACTGGATACCCGCATCCCGGCGGGTATGACGCGCCTCTTGAAGACATGCAAGCAACAGAAATCAGGCAACCTGGGGACAAAAATGTTGCGCCTGTAGGCTTCGCTCCCATCGACCTGCTCGATTACATCTATGCGGTGCTGCATTCGCCCAACTACCGCGAAACCTACAAGGAATTCCTGAAAACCGACTTTCCCCGCATCCCTTATCCAGACCCGCACACCTTCTGGCCGTTGGTAAAACTGGGCAGCGAACTGCGCCAGCTCCATTTACTGGGCGGCGAGGGTTCCATGCCCTCTGCCGCACTCCCCACATCCCTGTGGGTCGATAGTCCGGTGGTGAATGACCTTATCACCACGTACCCAATGGATGGCGACAATACCGTCACCCGCAAAATCAACAATAATGATTTCGACAATGGCAAGGTCTGGATTAACGACCAGCAATACTTTGACGGCGTCCCCGTCATCGCCTGGGAATTCTACATCGGCGGCTACCAACCCGCGCAAAAATGGCTAAAAGACCGCCACGGCAGGACACTAACCTTTGAAGACATCCTGCATTACCAAAAAATCATCGTCGCCCTCACCGAAACCCACCGGATTATGCAGGCGATTGACGATGTTCTCGGTCATAACTGATCTTAATATCTAAAGAATTTCTACCACGAAGGCCACGAAGAACACGAAGGTTTGTAGGGTACGCTGTGCGTACCTTTAAACGTTGGAAGGTACGCACAGCGTACCCTACAAAACTTTTATCATCCCCAGATTTTTAACGTCTGCTAAGATAATGTCAGGAGGTAGTTATGCTGAAAAAAGTGTTACGCAAGATCGTGGGATTAATCCTGACCTTGATTTACCGGGTTGAAATCAATGGTGTGGAAAATTATGAAAAAGCCGGGGAGCGGGTGTTGATTATTGCCAATCACACGTCCTTTCTCGATCCTTTATTGTTGTGGGTTTTTCTGCCGGATGACATCACTTTTTCCATTAACACGCATATTTCGCAGCGTTGGTGGTTGCAGCCTTTCCTGGGTTTGTCGCAGATTTTTCCGATGAATCCCACCCATCCTATGTCCCTGAAGGATTTGATCCACCATTTGCGTAACGATACCCGCACCGTTATCTTTCCCGAAGGGCGTATTACGGTCACCGGTGGACTGATGAAAGTCTATGATGGCACGGGTATGGTCGCTGATAAATCACAGGCTACTGTCCTGCCCATCCGTATTTCGGGCGGACAATATACCCATTTTTCAAGACTGCACAAGGTCGTCCGCTTACGCTTATTTCCAAAAATAACCATCCATATCCTGTCACCTACCCGTGTAGCAACACCCGAGCATCTACGAGGAAGGGTGCGGCGTAAATTTAGCGGACACCTGCTGGCCAACATCATGTCAGAGATGATGTTTACCACCAGCGTATTTAGGCAAACCATTTTCCAGAGTTTATTGGATGCGCGTGTGGTGCATGGCGGCAAACACAAAATTGCCGAAGACCTGGAACGTAAAGCCTTAAGCTATGACA
>NZ_JBKKBJ010000104.1:0-11477 GCF_046714055.1 Methyloglobulus sp.
GCCGCCCATTCACTTGGCCGTCTTTGCAACTCGCCTGCTTCCCGCATTTTGGACAATCCATCGCAACCTCCCGGTGCATGTTAATGACCCAAAACTTATACAGTATCTATATATAATTAGCAATGCCGTATTTTCTTCCTTTTTCAATCTTTGTCCAATGTTCGTGCGATCCTTCTTGTGTTTCTAGTGCAAAACCAAGATAGGCTATTAATTTATTTTGTTAGTGCGCGATTATGGAGCTGGCATTAGCCCAGAAAGTATCAGTAAGATATTCGAACCTTTTTTTACCATGGGCCGCGGCAAAGGGGTAACCGGCTTAGGTCTCGCCATTATCAACAATATGGTCAGCGTTGCGATGCAGGGCACTTTGTCTGTCGAGTCTGAACTGGGTTGTGGGACGTGCTTTACCATTTGTTTTCCGAAAAATTTGAATAGCTGTGTATAATCCCAACAATCTCAACCGTGCCGGGGGAAGCGCTGATTTAATCCTTCGACAAGGACAAAAACGATTTCTTCAACTCGTAAAGTGCAATATGGTCGTACGGTGGAATGATGCAAAACGCAATAGTGTGCGTATTGCACCGAATGCAAGGCATTTTGATATAAGGGAACCTCTAAAAATTCAAAAATAGCCTTCTCCCTCTGGGAGAAGGCTGGGATGATGGATTTAGAATCAAGCAGTTATACCCCTCACCCTACCCTCTCCCACAGGGAGAGGGTATTTTTAGAGGTTCCTATAAAATATTGTAATAAACCTCATACTTTTCACGCGACTGACTGGAATCGAAAGATCTGGGAGCCAATATGCAGAAAGTCACATATTTTCATGAGGTTACGCTTGATGACGTGAAGGAGGGCCAGACGTTGCTCGACGTTTCGATCCGCCATAGGATAGCACATCTCCACCAGTGTGGTGGCCGGGCGAGGTGTACTACCTGCCGGGTGCAGATCCTGGACGGATTAGCCAATGTTTCGGCGCCGAATTCGGTCGGGCAGAAGGTGCCATCCCAGCGAGGCTGGGACGATTTCACCCGACTGGCGTGCCAGACTCGTGTCCACGGCGATGTGGTCATCCGCCGACTCCTCGACAACGCACAGGACATTATCGTTCTCGATCTCGACGAACTCCAGGGCGGTGCCGCCGGTGAGGGGAAGGAGATCGAACTCGCGATCCTCTTCTGCGACATTCGGGAATTCACAACCCACAGTGAACAGAACCTGCCCTACGACGTTGTGCATATGCTCAACCGTTATTTCACCGTGGCTGCTGAACCGGTGCTCCATAACAACGGCTTCATTGACAAATACATAGGGGATGGCATTCTAGCCGCTTTTGGCATCCGAGGCGAGTCTCCAGGCTGCGTGTCGAAACGCAGTTCGCGCCGCGCTCGGAATGTTGGCGGCAGCACGACGGCTAGAACCCACGTTCGAACGCGAGTTCAACGTACCGCTTCGCATAGGCATAGGAATTCACTTTGGCACGGTCATCCTAGGACGCATTGGCCATCCGGGAAAACGGCAATTCACCGTGATCGGCGACACGGTCAATACGGCAAGCCGGGTGGAAAGCATGACCAAACAACTGGATGTGGCCCTCTTGCTGAGCGACAGTGTTGTTACCCAGATTCCCAATGTACTGGAACTCGGCCCTCCCGTAGAGGTTTCCCTCAAAGGCAAAACCACAGACACATTCGTGTATCCTTGCCGTGGCTTTGCGGAGCCTGACACGATTCCTCGTGCAGTCCTCGTTCGACCAAATCGCTCCGCGGGCCTTGGAGTTCAGTGAGCGCTTCTATGCCAATTTATTTGAAGCCCATCCTGAATTGCGCCCCCTTTTTCGAAACGACTTGGCGGCCCAGACCAAAATGCTCATATCCCTCCTGAGTTCGGTCGTGAAAGGCTTGAACCGCATGCAAGAGATTGTGGGTGGATTGCGGGCGTTGGGGAATCGCCACCTCAATTACGGTGCCAGTCGTGCCAACTACGATAAAGTTTCAAACGCTTGATTCGAACTCTGAAGGAATTCCTGGGAGACGAATTTACGCCGGAGCTACACCATGCGTGGATGACTCTCTACGGTATGACCGCAGAAACAATGATCGATGCGGCTGAGGAGTGACTGGGCTCCACAGGAAAGGATTTTCGGCAAAAAGTCAAACAGCGATGTGTGTATTGATGCGTTCGGCGATCTGTTTGCGGATAGCTTCGGCTATGGTGCTTGACCCGATGGATAGCGACTGAAAATCATCGCGGGTAAGCACGGTCAATTCGCAGGGAGTGAGACATTTCACAGTCGCTGTGCGCTCGGTATTGTGGAGAAGGGCAATTTCCCCGAAAAAGTCACCACAGCCCAGTTCGCCGACCTTACGACCGTCCCTGAGCGCTTTAAGTTGACCTGACTGGATGACATAGGCCGTATCGCCAGCGCCTCCCTGGCGGATGACTTCGTCGCCGGCTTCGAAATGAAGTCTCTGGAGACTTTCGGTGGTATTCGGTGCCAGCACTGCAATGTCCGCTCGGAAGGGAATGTCCAGAAACCAATCGATCAAGATACGGAGGTTACGTTCCAGGCCGGGCAGTGCGGCAAGTTTCGTGATGCGCGAGATAAACCAGGCGGGCGCTCCCCCGAACAGCCAGGATCCCAGTCGGCAGAGGGACCGACGGCCCATATTGAAGGAAAGGAGCCAATGATCTCTCGCCCGGAACGGCTGCGTCATAAACCCCTGAGAGGATGCCCAAGCGTTTTGCCCAGCCGACTTGCCTAGTGCAACCCAGTCGGCGGTCGTGAGGAAACGCCTGTCCGCAATTTCTCCCTGTACGGTGGTGACCCAGATATGCGGCCTGCACAGAAAATTCAGTTCATCACCAATTTCCAGAGGCCAACGAAATATTTGCTCGTCGATCTTTACGTTTGGCAACATGAACGAAGCATTGACCACCAATCCGACAGGTTGTCGCTCTCCGTTCTTGAAGACAAGATTTTCAGCGGTGACCGCAACAACCTCCTTATCGTGGAATAACTGAACCCCAGCTGCTTGCAGCTCGGCGTTCCTCCTGGCCTGGATTTCTTCCTCAAAGAGGCTGAACGGGACTTTGGTGTCCTCATAAAGATGAACCCACCAGCCTTTCTGATAAAGTACCGGATACGAAACTTGCGCTGTTTTCAACATCTCACAGATTTCAACGGCAGTGGCACAGGCACGTTGACCCGAACCAATGACGGCGAAGGTTAGCAAGCGCTGTCGAACGGCGGGATCTTCCGCAAGTTCGGCTTCTTCGACCCGATCCATGATACGTTTGCGAATATACAGCGCGTCGCCGACGGAATTGATCGGACTGGAATGTGCCATGAGCCCCGGAATTCCGACCAGTTTGGGTATCGGAAACAAGGCCAGGATCAATTGGTCGTAAGGGAGGCTGAAAGGTTTCTCGTTGCCGCGCCGGATGCCCACCTGTTTAGATTTCGTATCGACATAGGCCAGTTCCCCCAAAACCACGCGTGTTTGTGGAAGGACGCGCCTGATTGGGTTCACCACATTGCCGGGCTGCATGGTACCGCCGATCACTTCCGGCAAGAGCGGATAAAACAACTCGTTAGGCTGGTCATGCACCAGCGTAAGCTTTACCCGCGTGTACTGGCCTACCAGTTTTTCTATTTTCATTGCGGCATGGATCGCCGCGATGGTTCCTCCGACGATAACAATGTTCGCCGTTTTATCTCGCGCTTCAGGCATATGGAAATGTCCCGCTCCGTTGAATAGAAAAGACAGCATTACGCCATAAAACAAGGCGTGCGCCATCCAGCTTTCCGGCAGTAATGCCGCAAAAAACAAGAATGCAAAAAGAAAGAATAAGGACAGTGGCCTCGGCAAAATACCCGCGATAATCAGAATCTCCGAGGTGAATTCGACCAACGCCATCAATAAAATAAATTTTTCCGGCGCATTGCCCAGCAAAAACACATCGTGGATGTTGAGGATGCCTATGGACAGATTCGGCTGAAAGACTTTATAGACTACCGCCAGATAGAATATATTGTTGCCGGTGAGTGCCCGCATGATGGCTTGGGTACGCTGGCGGGGTTGTGCGGCAAGCAATGTCTGTAACCCCAAGAGACTCGGATCGGTTGGCATCGGGACAAAATGACTTCCGGGCCCTTGCAACAGCAGATAGATCGCCACACCCAACAATGTCCCGGCGTAGGCGAAAATGGCGGTTCCGAAAAGAAAAACACCCAGAAGCGCCAGCAACATCAGCGCGACGGCGCAGCAACGTACGTAAATCCCGAACAGAAACCCCAGCCCAAGCAAAACTTCCACCCAACGCAAGACCATCCAAGAGGGGGCTGCCGAAATCAATTCCAGATCGGGGGCAAATAAGGTCGGCGAAGTAAAACGTTCGATGCCGTACTTGGGTTCGATCCCGAAAGCGGATGAGATGAGCACCCAAGCCAAGCAGAAACGAAGGACTGGGGCGACCAAGTCACCATACGAGCCGAGTCGTGCTTGCAGGTCTGGAAAAAGCTCGCGGGCCCCCAGTATAACCCAACCTGATCCACCCAATCGTGAATAGCAGGAAGGCCGAGATCAGGCTCACGTTGAATGCAGAGATACTGGTATAAAGTTCCGGCATCGGCTTGGCATTCCACTCGGTGATTTGGTCTGGAGTCAGGATCCAGCGCTCGTGTGCCAGCAACGGATCGCACCAGGAATACCCGATCACGATAGCAATCAAGGTGACGATCAAACGGCCTGCATCTCTGTAAGGTGCGCCAGTATGATGGATAGTTTCCGTTAACGACGTGAGCATGTCTTCAATCCACAAGTGATTTTTTAAGTACCATTCCGTCTTGCCTGATAGCCTTATTGAAATCTTAAGCCTACTGATTTTCTACATTTGTATGTGCTTTGTAAGATGCAGGTTTCAGGTCTATGCGAATCCGCTTTCTTAATGGGTACGGTTGGCAATCACATTCATTCATGGTCGAGCCTGTTTTTTAGTTTGTAGGTCTCTTTATAAGAATTTTACAGAAGAGCTTTCAGATTAATTCTTGATTAAAGTTTGACTCAAAAGGGAGTAGTCATAGACAATACCCTGTTTAGATTCGTAATTATTAGTTTTTGCCGAATATGGGTAATAGCACTCGTTCCCAAAACAGTTTAGTCTCAGTCCGGGGGTTATCATTTTCACGGGGTGACAATAAAATATTCCAAGATGTGTCCATGGACTTTGAGCGCGGAAAAATTACCGCGATTATGGGGCCTAGCGGAACCGGCAAAACGACCCTGTTAAAGCTGATTGGCGGGCAATTGCAACCGGCGCAAGGCACTGTGACGGTGGATGGAAGCAATGTCCACCGCTTACGTAGAAGTGAACTGTTTGTGTTGCGTAAGCGTATAGGCATGTTATTCCAAAGCGGCGCTTTACTGACGGATATGAGCGTTTACGATAACGTGGCTTTTCCGTTGCGGGAACATACCCATCTGCCCGAGTCCATGATTCGTACGCTGGTGTTGATGAAATTACAGGCGGTTGGTTTAAGGGGCGCCAGAAGCCTGATGCCGAATGAGCTTTCCGGCGGTATGGCCAGGCGTGTGGCCTTGGCACGGGCCATCGCCTTGGATCCTATGATGATAATGTACGATGAGCCGTTTACCGGGCAGGATCCCATTTCCAAAGGGATATTGGTGCACCTTATCAAGTCATTAAACGTTACCTTGGGCTTGACTACCATTATCGTGTCCCATGATGTGCATGAAACCTCGGCGATAGCCGATTACATTTATGTGGTTTCGGACGGAAAAGTGATCGGCGAAGGTGCTCCTGCGGAAATTCAACACTCCCCGTCAGAATGGGTCCGTCAATTTTTGGACGGCTCTGCCGATGGCCCTGTGCATTTTCATTACCCCGCAAGGGACTTACAGGATGATTTGATGTCATCTGGGAAACGCTATTAGTATTGCTGCTTAAACATGATGGAATTGATTCAATATTTAGGTAGGAATACCCGTAGCAGTTTTACCAAACTGGGACGTGCGACTTTTTTTCTTTTACAAACGCTCACCGGTATTATCGACATATTGCCACGCCCACGGCTGCTGCTTAACCAGCTCTATTCAGTCGGCGTATTGTCCTGTTTGATTATTTCTATTTCCGGCTTGTTTGTTGGCATGGTGCTAGGTTTGCAAGGTTATTACATCCTTTCCGATTTCGGCGCTGAAGAAACCTTGGGGGTCATGGTTGCCGCTTCCTTGGTGCGTGAATTAGGCCCCGTAGTATCCGCCTTATTGTTCGCCGGACGTGCCGGCTCAGCCTTGACTGCGGAAATTGGCTTGATGAAAGCCACGGAACAATTATCCGGCATGGAAATGATGGCTGTCGATCCTATCAAACGCATCATATCGCCACGCTTTCTGGCAGGTTTTATCTCCATGCCTTTGTTGGCGGCCTTATTTAGCGCCATCGGAATTATTGGAGGGCAGATGGTCGGTTCCGGTTTGTTGGGCGTTGACGACGGCGCTTATTGGTCACAAATGCAGGCAAAAATTGATTTTTATGACGACATTGTCAATGGCGTTATCAAGAGCCTGGTGTTTGGTTTCGTGACCAGTTGGATAGCCTTGTTCGAGGGCTATGATGCCATTCCAACATCCGAGGGTGTTAGCCGCGCAACCACACGCACCGTTGTCAATTCCGCTTTCAGTATCTTAGGTCTGGATTTCATCTTGACCGCACTCATGTTTGGAGACGATTAACATGCAGCACAGCAGTACCCAGGACACGCTGGTCGGGCTTTTTGTCGCCTCCGGTATTGCCGGGTTATTTTTTCTTGCGCTACAAGTCAGTAATTTGAGTTCGTTTACGGAACAAGCCGGTTACACGGTTACGGCTCGATTTGAGAACTCCGGCGGATTAAAGGTTAAGTCGCCGGTCTCTGCGGCGGGTGTCAAAATCGGCCAGGTCAGCGACATCAGCTTCGATCCAAAAACTTACGAATCCGTGGTTAAAATGCGGATCAACTCGCAATACAGTAGCATTCCCGAAGATACGACAGCCAGCATCTTAACCGCCGGATTGTTGGGTGAGCAATATGTCAGCCTGGAACCCGGTGGCTCTGGCGAGTATTTGAAAGAAGGCGGCAAAATAGAAATTACCCAATCGGCCATTATTCTCGAAAAAGCCATCGGCCAGTTCCTGTTCAAATCAGCAGAAGAAAAGAAATGAGCAAACTGTCCATTGTTAATGAGGGTTCCGGCCGTTTCATCGTCGATGGTGACCTGACTTTTTCTGCCATGGATAAAAAAACCGTAAGCTCCTTTGCATTTTTGACCACGACCAAGCAGGTCACCCTGGATTTGGGTGGGGTTGGCAATGCCGACAGCGCTGGGCTCGCTTTAATGATTGAATGGGTAAAGCATGCCCGCAGTAAAAGAGTACAATTGCGCTTTAGGAATATCCCCGAACAACTCCTGAACCTGGCCAAGTTGAGCGGAGTTGATAAGACGAGCTATTTTGTTTCGGTAACTTCCGGCTAAGCTGAAAAGAACGGGCCAGCATAGCCAACACAACAATAATCTTGTATGGATAAATTAATCATTACCGGCGGCAAACGACTCTGTGGCGAACTCCGCATTTCCGGTGCCAAAAATGCTGCGCTGCCAATTTTAGCCGCCACTTTGCTTTCCCAAACCCCTGTCAGCGTCGGAAATATACCTCACCTGCATGACATTACCACCACTATGGAATTATTGGGCAGGATGGGTGTGCGATTGCTAGTTGACGAGAAAATGAATATCGAGGTGGACAGCAGCACTATCACAAGTTTTGAAGCGCCTTATGAGCTGGTCAGGACTATGCGGGCATCTATCCTGGTATTAGGGCCATTATTGACGCGTTTCGGCGAAGCGCATGTGTCTTTGCCTGGAGGTTGTGCTATCGGCACACGTCCAGTGGATGTCCATATTAATGGGCTGATCAAAATGGGCGCAGATATTACTGTCGAAGGCGGTTATATTCATGCTAAAGCCACTAGGCTAAAAGGATGTCGTTTAGTCCTTAATCTAGTCACCGTTACCGGTACAGAAAACTTAATGATGGCGGCAACCTTAGCTGAGGGCACGACCATTATGGAAAACGCGGCAAAAGAACCCGAAGTGACTGACCTGGCACATTTCCTTAATAAAATGGGTGCTAAAATTTCCGGTATCGGCACGGATGTGTTGGTCATTGAAGGTGTCGAAAAACTTGGCTTGGAATCCATTCACTACGATATCCTGCCCGACAGGATTGAAACCGGGACTTATCTGGTCGCAACCGCAATGACTGGCGGCAAAGTCAAACTCAAAAACACGCGCCCCGACATTCTGGATGCCGTATTGGACAAATTGACTGAAGCAGGGGCCGAAATTACGACGGGAGACGACTGGATTTGTCTCGACATGCACGGTAAAAAAACCAAAGCGGTGTCCGTGCGCACGGCGCCCTATCCCGCTTTTCCAACCGATATGCAAGCCCAGTTCATTGCCATGAATGCGATCGCGGACGGCGTAGGCATTATCACTGAGACGATTTTTGAAAACCGCTTTATGCATGTACAAGAACTGCAACGCATGGGCGCCGATATTAAACTGGAATCGAACACCGCTATCTGCACAGGTGTCAAAAACCTGACGGCGGCACCCGTTATGGCTACCGATCTAAGGGCTTCTGCTAGTCTAGTCATAGCCGCGCTTGCTGCCGAGGGCAATACCTGGGTGGATCGCATTTACCATATTGACCGTGGCTATGACCATATTGAAGAAAAACTGTCACAATTAGGTGCGGTCATCCGCCGCGTCCCTAACTAGTAGCCATGCTAACCATTGCCGTATCTAAAGGCAGAATATACGAAGAAGCCTTGCCTTTCTTGGAAGAGGCTGACATCACGCCCATTGACGATCCCAAAACCTCCCGCAAACTGATCTTGTCAACAACGCGGGATGATGTCCAACTCGTCATTATCCGTGCCACCGATGTCCCCACCTTCGTCGAATATGGTGCTGCCGATATGGGTATTGCCGGAAAAGACATACTCTTGGAACATGGCGCTGAAAGCCTTTATGAACCCCTGGACTTAAAAATTGCCTGTTGCAGGTTGATGACGGCGGCACACAAGGATGCACCTACACCAAAAGGCCGACTCCGTGTCGCCACAAAATACGTCAAAATCGCGCAACGCTATTTTGCCAATAAGGGCATTCAGGCTGAAATCATCAAGTTGTACGGGTCTATGGAGCTTGCGCCGTTGGTTGGCCTTGCCGATTGCATCGTCGATCTGGTCGATACTGGCAACACCCTACGTGCCAACAACCTTGAACCGAGAGAACTTATTATGAACATCAGTTCCAGGCTCGTCGTCAATAAGGCCGCCATGAAAATGAAAAATCAGGCCATTGCCGCCTTACTGGAACAATTCGAACTTACGCTGGCTAAAAGGTAAGCCTATGTCAGAGATTACAATTACCGAACTTGATGCTGCATCTCCAGATTTTGCTGGGCAACTACAAAATTTGTTGGCCTGGAACGAAACCGAGGACTTTGACATCCATCGGCAAGTTTTGGATATTATTGCCGACGTACGCAGCAATGGCGACAAAGCGGTTATTGCTTACACCAATCGCTTTGATAAACGCCAAGTCAATCTCGCATCCGAACTGGAGTTGAAGCTAGACAGCCTTAAATCGGCTTTTGCGGCTATCCCAGCAGCACAAGCCGCAGCCTTACAAACCGCAGCGGACAGGATTCGTGCGTATGCCGAACACCAAAAACTGCAATCCTGGGATTATACGGAAGCTGACGGCACGGTATTGGGACAAAAAATTACCCCGTTGGATCGCGTAGGACTTTATGTGCCGGGCGGTAAAGCCGCTTATCCTTCATCCGTTTTGATGAACGCCATTCCGGCTAAAGTGGCGGGTGTCGGCGAATTGATTATGGTAGTCCCCACGCCGAAAGGCGAAAACAATCAACTGGTGTTGGCAGCGGCCTATTTGGCGGGTGTCGATAGAGTCTTTACCATAGGCGGAGCACAAGCCATTGCCGCCCTCGCTTATGGCACAGAAACCATCCCCGCCGTCGCAAAAGTCGTCGGCCCCGGAAATATCTATGTTGCCACCGCAAAAAAGCTGGTGTTCGGGCAGGTGGGCATCGACATGATTGCGGGCCCTTCGGAAATTTTGATTATCTGCGACGGCAGGACCAACCCAGACTGGATTGCCATGGATCTTTTTTCGCAAGCCGAACACGATGAAAACGCCCAGGCGATTTTGATTAGTGATGACAGTGCTTATCTTGAAGCTGTTAAGCAAAGCATCAACAACTTGCTGCCCACTATGGAACGTGCGGAGATTATCCGAGCTTCCTTGTCTACCCGTGGCGCACTTATCAAAGTCAACGGTTTGCTGCAAGCCACTGAAATTGCCAATACGATTGCCCCAGAGCATTTGGAACTTTCCGTGGAGAACCCTGAAACCTTGTGCCAACATATCCGCCATGCGGGGGCTATTTTCATGGGCCGTTATACCGCTGAAGCCTTGGGTGATTACTGTGCAGGGCCGAACCACGTCCTGCCTACCTCGAGTACAGCACGGTATTCCTCGCCTTTGGGAGTCTACGACTTCCAGAAACGCACGAGTTTGATTAACTGTTCTAAAGCGGGTGCAAAAGAATTGGGGAAAACCGCTTCCATACTCGCACGCGGTGAGAGCTTAACCGCCCATGCGCGTTCTGCGGAGTATAGGGTTTAGGCAACTGTTATCCCTATAAAGTTGGCTGTTGTGCATCGTTACCACGCTCCAGCATGGTAACGTAACTTGAGCCGTTCCAGCAGTACGGGACGCAAAGCGTCCTTGACAGTATTCCCACGCAGGGGCATGGGAACGATAAAAATAACCTAAACTTACCGGAAGATAGCCGATTATGCGCTAAAACGATTACGTGAACTTAATGGATTGATAAATCATGGCTAAAAAAATAACAACACTAAAACCCATTGAACATTATGCCCACACTGACAAAGAACGGGTAAATAATCCACAAATCGGATTAGTCACGCCCAAAACCGACCCAGACAAGGGCGTAAAGAAAAGCTACCAGTACGACCCGCACCTTGACCCACAACTGCAATGGGCAGGTAAAGCCGAACATACCAGCTTTGAAATTCCTACCGTCAGCTTGCATGTCCACGAACGCATTGATGCGAAAACCATTATCGATGCGGTAAAAAAGACCAATGGCCTTGGCGGACAAACCAGCTTGTTTGATGAACCCAAACCCTTGCGCGAAGCCTTGGCGTTTTACCAGCACAAAGAAAACTGGAGCAACCGCCTGATTGCGGGCGATAGCCTGTTGGTGATGAATTCCTTGCTGGAAAAAGAAGGCATGGCGGGCAAGGTGCAAACCTTCTATCGCTGCGAGGCAGGAGCCGAGTAGTCCCCAGA
>NZ_JBKKBJ010000105.1:0-7595 GCF_046714055.1 Methyloglobulus sp.
AAATATTTCTATTCGAATAACTTTTTCTGCCAATAACCCCCCCTACGGCCTTCATTTTCCCCGTGTTTTCTGATAACAAACATTATTTCGCCGTCCCCCGATAATATTCAATCGCCGCCGCCACGCCACTTCCCGCTTTAATATCAAAACCATTATCCAACAAGGCCATTTCCACACCGGCAATCGCACCTAGCATAGACACATCGTTCATATCGCCAACGTGACCGATACGAAAGGCTTTACCTGCCAATTCCGACAATCCGGCACCCAAGGAAATATTGTATTTGTTGAACGCCGTGCTGATGACGTGGCGGGCATCTTTACTTTCCGGCACCATGATGGCCGATACGGTATCGGATTCAAAGCCAGGATAGGCGCAGAGTTTTAAACCCCAGACCGCAATAGCTTTGCGGGTACCTTCTGCCAGACGATGATGACGGGCGTAGACATTTTCCAGACCTTCTTCCAGCAATAAATCCAGCGCCTTACGCAAACCGTACAAGAGAGGCAAATTGGGCGTGTAAGGCGTGTAACCGTCCTTGTTGGTATTCATTTGGTCTTGCAAATCAAGGAAACAGCGCGGGTAAGTGGATGTTTCGGTTGCCTTTAATGCCTTTTGGCTGAATGCCAAAAACGCGCCGCCCGCTGGCAGCATAAATCCCTTTTGGGAACCGCTGATAGCGCCGTCTACACCCCATTCATCCATGCGGAAGTCAATGCTGGCAATGGAACTTACGCCATCAACAAACATTAACGCCGGATGTTTTGCTGCATCCATTGCCTTACGGACACCTGCAATGTCGCTGGTCACGCCGGTAGCCGTTTCGTTGTGGGTCGCTAATACGGCTTTGATTTCATGTCCCGTATCTTCTTTAAGCCGAGCTTCAAGTTTATCCAGCGGCATGCCTTTGCCCCAAGTTTCTTGATGGATTTCAACATCGAAACCTAACCTTTTCGCCAATTCCGCCCACAAATGGCTGAATTGTCCAAAGCGGTAAATCAATACCTTATCGCCTGGATTCAAAGTATTGGTCAGCGCTATCTCCCAACCCGCCGTGCCGGTTGCGGGAAAAATAAACGCTTGCCCGGTTTCGGTGCGAAAAATCTTTTTCAGGTCTTGCAACAGCGGTGTCAGTAATTGGGGGAAAATGGGCGAACGATGGTCTTCCATCGCAATATGCATCGCATTAAGCACTTCATTAGGTATGTTGGTAGGGCCCGGGATATACAGGTGATTACGACCAGCCATGGGTTTGTCTCTAAAGTAGTTATTGAATAAGTTTGATATTTTCCAGACAGCGGAAAACAGTTTTTTTGTTATTGCTGCCCTCTAATGCCGATAATGATGACATAGCCGAAAATAATCGGCAATCACCCGCACGTTAAAAATTGACTTTGCTTACACTAAAAGTAAAATGGCGGGTTAATTTTGATATGGGTTTACCTGTTGATAGTTCAAGCTATCCTTTATGGGCGTCTCTAAAAATCCAAAAAACCCCTTCTCCCAGAGGGAGAGGGGATTTTTAGAGATACCCTTACATTATCCCACCAGTGCAAATAGGAATATAGCAATGAGTCACACCTTATACACAGCGTCAGTGCAACGAGTGCAACGCTGTGAACTGGCGGTTCCTGGATCAAGCCCTGACATGTTTGAAAAAGCGTTGAAGAGCGGCGCAGATTTCATATTCCTTGACCTGGAAGATGCGGTCGCCCCCGATGACAAAATCCAGGCGCGTAAAAATGTCATCCAGGCCATCAATGACATAGCTTGGAAAAGCCATGGCATCACGGTTTCTGTCCGCATCAACGGCTTGGATACCCAATACATGGTGCGAGATGTGGTCGATCTGGTCGAACAGGCTGGTTCGAAATTAGACACTATCCTGATCCCTAAAGTGGGCGTTTATGCGGATGTGTATATGGTGGAGGCCATGCTTAACCAATTGGAAATGCAGCAGGGCTTAAAAAATAAGATTGGTGTTGAGGCCCTGATTGAAACAGCACTGGGGATGGCAAACGTCGAAGACATCGCCCGAAATGGCGCTTGTGGCCGTCTTGAAGCGTTGCACTTTGGTGTTGCCGATTATGCCGCCAGCAATCGTGCCAGGACTACCAATATCGGCGGACTAAATCCTGATTATCCCGGCGACCAATGGCATTCAGCGATTAGCCGTATGACGGTAGCCTGTCGTGCATTCGGATTGCGGCCTATTGATGGGCCGTTTGGTGACTTTAAAGATCCCGACGGTTTCAAGGCCGCTGCAAAAAGGGCGGCTGCATTGGGCTGCGAAGGCAAATGGGCAATCCATCCCTCGCAAATCGAACTCGCTCTCGAAGTGTTCACCCCGCCTACTGCCGAAGTCGAAAAAGCCAAACGTATCCTAAAAGCATTACAAGAAGCCGCAGCCCTTGGCAAAGGCGCTGCCACTTTGGATGGCAGGTTGATTGATGCCGCTTCAGAGAAAATGGCAAACAACGTCGTACGGGCAGTCGAAGCCATCGCTGCAAAAACCAAATAACCACAGAAACACGAGGAAGATGCCGTGGATATTCATGAGTATCAAGCAAAAGAACTATTGAGCGGCTATGGCGTTAAAATTGCCGAAGGCGGTTTGGCGTATAGCCCAGAAGATGCAGTCCAACGGGCACGGGACATTGGTGGACACCTCTGGGCGGTGAAAGCGCAAATCCATTCCGGCGCGCGCGGTAAGGCAGGCGGCATAAAAATCTGCAAAACGCATGATGAAGTTGCCGCGGCAGCGGAATATTTATTGGGCAAACGGTTGGTTACCCAACAAACGGGCCCTGCCGGAAAAGTCTGCTCCAGGCTGTATGTCGAAGCCGGAACGGAAATCGCAAAAGAATTGTATTTCTGCTTCCTGGTTGACCGTAGCTCGGAGCGTATTGTCATGGTCGGTTCTGCCCAAGGCGGTATGGAGATTGAAGAACTGGCAGCGAAGAACCCGGATGCCATCACTAAAATCTATATCGAACCCGCCGTGGGTTTACAGGATTATCAAGCCCGGCAAATGGCATTTGCCCTGGGTTTGGATGCAGAAATCTTGAGCCATGCGGTTAAAACGATCAGAGGTTGCTACCGCGCTTTGCGTGAACTCGATGTCAGTATGCTGGAGATCAACCCGCTGGTGGTGACCAGCAATAATGAACTGATTGCGCTGGATGCGAAAATGAGTTTCGATGACAACGCCCTATTTCGTCAGCCAAAAATTTCCGAATTACGTGACAAAACCCAGGAAGACCCACAGGAAATGGCCGCTGCCGACCGTGGTTTAAGCTATGTGGGCTTGGATGGCGACATCGGCTGCATGATTAACGGCGCGGGCCTGGCTATGGCGACGATGGACATGATTAAACTGGCAGGTGGGGAACCGGCCAACTTCCTGGACGTGGGCGGCGGTGCATCCGCAGAGCGCACCGAAAAGGCTTTTCGTTTAGTTTTAGCAGACAAAAATGTAAAAGCCATGCTGGTCAATATTTTTGCCGGCATTAACCGTTGCGACTGGATTGCCGAAGGCGTAGTGCAAGCGGTGCGGAAAATCGACATGAAAATCCCCCTCATCGTCCGTTTATCCGGCACTAATGTGGCAGAAGGCCGTCGCATTATCGCGGAAAGCGGCTTACCGATTATTACCGCAGACACGTTGGCGGAAGCGGCTGAAAAAGCCGTGCAAGCCCGTAACGAAGCCGTTGCAATGGGGTTATAAATGGCTATTTTAATCAACGAAACAACCCGCATTGTCGTTCAAGGTTTCACCGGAAAAATCGGCACTTTCCACGCCCAGAACATGATTAATTATGGTTCCAAGGTCGTGGGCGGCATCACTCCAGGGAAAGGAGGGCAAACCCATCTCGGCCTCCCCGTGTTCAATACCGTCAAAGAAGCCGTGCAGGAAGAGGGGGCCGATGCCAGCATTATCTTTGTGCCACCCGCGTTTGCGGCAGACTCCATCATGGAAGCCGCCGATGCAGGCATTAAATACTGCGTGGCGATTACCGACGGTGTCCCGACGCAGGACATGATGACTGTCAAAAATTTCCTGCGCCGTTTCCCGGAAGATAAGCGCATGATCTTAACCGGCCCCAATTGTGCAGGCACCATCAGCCCTGGACGTTCCATGCTGGGCATTATGCCCGGGCATATCTATATTCCCGGCAATGTCGGCATCGTAGGCCGTTCCGGCACCTTGGGTTACGAAGCGGCAGCGCAAATGAAAGCCTTGAAGATCGGCGTCAGCACCTCAGTAGGCATAGGCGGCGACCCCATTAACGGCAGTGCACACCGGGTAATCCTGAAAAAATTTGAGCAAGACCCGGAAACTAAAGTGATAGTCATGATCGGCGAAATCGGTGGCCCACAAGAAGTCGAAGCCGGACTCTATGCCAAAGCCAATATGACCAAACCCGTCGTTGCCTATATAGCTGGGTTGACCGCTCCCGAAGGTCGCCGCATGGGCCATGCAGGGGCGATCATCTCATCAGCCAGTGAAGGCGCTGCCGAAAAAGTGGCCATGCTGAAAGATTTGGGCATTATCATCTGCCCTACGCCTGCGGCAATGGGGGCAACTGTCGCAAAAGTGTTGGCGAAGTTGTAATAACAATTAATGTTTAAGTTGAAAGCTTGTATTTTGACAGTTATTCAAAGGTGTTTGTTAAGCAGATTGTGTGCTGATAAGTCAGCACTATCTATAGCGTGACATATACCCCATGTTAATCAACGATAAACATTTGGAGCTAATTGGCTGGATTGGCTTTATTCTGATCGTCAGTGCGTATTTGTTCGTGACGATCAAGCTGGTTGAAGCCAGCTCATCTTCCTATCACTTGATGAATTTAGAGGCGCTTTGTGTATGGTTGCAAATGCCAGGCACAATCGAGCCACGCCATTGTTTTGGCTTAATATCGTATGGTCTCTGGTTGCCATTATGGGCTTGCTGCAAGTTGATAAGCCTTAACTGTAAAAGTTTTGTTTAAAGCTGATATTAGACTGAAAGTGGGAGAACAACCTCCCTGATGGATGCCATGGTGGTTGCATAAGGCCATCACATTGCGTTTCTTTCCACCATACTGGCCAACTTCGCCATTTTACGGCGAAAAGTCATTGGTCGGGCAAAACATGCTTATACACCAAATTATTAGCCGAATTAGGCTCGAAAAAAAATATCTATGGGAAAATCAAACTACCTTTCAATTTTCCGCACGTTTTGACACAGCCTGGAACCATTTCGGACACTCATATGTGTACATTCCGAAACAGAATAAACGTAAAATTAACCGAGCGCGACCCACGAAAGCTAAGAATTGAGAAATGGCCTCATAGCCGCGCTCCGGTTAAATGCAATGTTATAGGCATTGTGTTTACTCCAACCCCAATTATTTCTGCTTCTTGGTCATCTTCTATTGCCTAGGAGTAAGCACAATCACCGTAATGTTGTCCTTGCCTCCAGCTTCCAGGGCGGCTGCGATGAGGCGATCCACCCTGGTTTGATTGCCGATAGTTTCGGACAGGATAGTTGCGATGCAATCATCAGTTACTTCCCCGTTCAGTCCGTCCGAGCAAAGCAGCAGGGTATCGCTCTCGCCCATTTCACCTGACACGCTATCGACTTTGATATTTAGATTGTCCGCTCCTCCTGTGCCTAGCGCCTGGGAAATAACATTACGAGAGGGATGCCCCGGAATCTCGCTCTCGGTAATTAGGCCGGCATTCAGCAGCAGTTGGACATAAGAATGGTCTGTAGTGAGCTGATGCAGCGTGCCGTTCCACAGATATGCGCGGCTATCGCCGACCCAGGCGATTTCATAACGCAGGCCATCCAGTTTCGCAGCGACCACGGTCGAGCCCATATCCGCAGCTCCCTCACCTTTCAGGGCGGCGGTTTGTATTGCACTGTGGGCTGTTTCAATGGCCTCGGCTAGCGTCATGCCTTGCTCGATACTATGGGCCATTTCCCGGATTGCGATCCCGCCTGCCACTTCTCCCGCTTCGTGCCCACCCATGCCATCCGCTATGACCCACAAGCCGAGCTTCGGCAAAGCGAGATGGCTGTCCTCGTTTATTTTACGCACCAATCCGGTATGCGTGCCTAGAGCGAAATCGATGTTGTTCATGTAAATCTCCTGTTTACCAACGTCCAAACTGCTACCTGGCACAAAATGGTCAAAATCGCTTTGCCGGGCAAAGAAAGTTACTCGCCGCGTTCGGATTCAGGGCTTTCCGTGATGTAAAAATTATTCAAGACCCCGATCGCCCGTATATGTTCATTTCCGAAGGCCGTGTCGTAGGTGCTGAAAAAAACATAATCCTTTCGTACCGTCTGTTTGGTCATTAGATTGGCGGCGAAACCACCAAGCAAAGAACCCAGCGCTCCCGCCATCGGATCTTTTACTTTTCGGGTTTCTTCGGTAATCCGCTGACCGACGAATTCATCGTAGTTGTCCAGCTTCGGATTGGCATACGCCAAAAGACCCAATAATGCGATCAGGATAAGAGTAATAGAAAATAGTTTCATGGAACCTCGAATAGTTGCGGGCTTTTCTGGAGAAAAGCTAAAAATCCTTTGTGTCGCTATCAGACTGCCTCTCGCATCTCGCGATCGCCAAACTGAAAAGTAGAAGGGTGAATAAATTTCAAAATGTTGTTTATGAAACTCTACAATAAGGTACGCCATAACCGCAAGTTATTCTCTTTGTTCAGTGCTGTAGGTGCTATTTTAATTTGGGATTGCATATGCGAGGATAGCTTGCTCACGCCTTACATGCTATCATGCAGCATGAAATAATTAATGCATTATGCCGGAGACGAACATGCTTAAAATGGTTGGGAGCAGCGGCCAGCTCTCGCTAGGTAAAAAATACGCTGGCAAATACTTTGAAATCGAACAGATGGAAGATGGCGCCCTTGTATTGCGTCCGATGAAGGTGATTTCGGAATCGGAGGCATGGCTGCACGAACCGGAAATACAGAAGAAGTTGCTCCGGGCTAAAGAGTGGATGAAGGAAAACCCGCCGACGGAAACCGACCTTGATGCGTTTCTGGAGCAAGTGAAGGATCGGCAGTGAGCCAGCGTGTCCGGCTCGATCTCAATGCGCCCACCTTTCAGGCTGATTTTGTCCGCTTGGAAACGGACGATTTGAGGCAGACGGCCAAGACTTTCAGGAAATTGCTCGGAATGACCTGGGATGCCGTCTATCGTGATCAAGGGTTGAAGTGGGAGGAAATCAGGTCTGCCAAAGGCACATACACGCTACGCATTTCGCAGAAGTGCCGGGCAATCGTCGTACGCGAAGGGGATTTCATGCGTTTTCTGGCGATCCATGCTGATCACGACGGTGCTTACAGCAAGAAATGACGGGGGCTTACCATGCTTGACATTAGCGAAGTGCAAATAATTACTGATTCCATTTCCCAATCAAAAGGAAATATTGTTTTATTTTTGAAACGGAGCGCAAAAGCGTTTGACGTAAAAACGAATTTTTCGAAAGCATTGTAGAAAAAACAATGTTAGTGTCTACGACAACTTTCATGCTTATTTTTCAATCAAGTATTCTTTATTTTCCTGCCACCATTGCCG
>NZ_JBKKBJ010000106.1:0-10453 GCF_046714055.1 Methyloglobulus sp.
CTTGCCAGGTTGCGCCGCAAATCAAAATGCTACAGTAAATGCCAAAAAATGCTGGAATACTCTGTTAGGCCACTGATGGCAAAATGGAATAATATGCTAGCTATATTAAATTAGCAATTCCAAAAAAGAAAGTCCCAAAGCCAGAAGAGGCAGGCTTTGGGACTCCAAGGAAGGAATCAGCCTATAAACAAGGGGAAAGAAGGCTGATTAAACGCCATTGCGGACGTTCATCAATGGGACTTAGGTAGCCAAAAAAAGTTCCAAAATATTTTGCATAGAAGCTATTTTTTAAGAAACCCCGGGGCATTTCGATTCCACTAACCCTAAATTGTAGGGGTAGGCCTTGTGCCTATCCTGGGATCCCATTGTGATTATCAGGGCAACAGGGCAACCACACAGCGCGGGTTCCCTACCCGCCGCTGCACTTGACCCACAGGGATGTGGGAAATGCTGCCAACCGTATGGAACGGTTGCAGCCCCACCATCCCTGGCGGTCGAAGGGGTTGCCCCTACATAGCTTCGTTCCCTTAATGCGCCTCATCCCAGTTATTGCCTACCCCGATATCGACAATCAACGGAACGGCGAGTTCGGTGGCTGAGCACATCAATGATCGGATAGTGGTGGCATAGTCCGTCAGCTTGTCTTCTGCAATTTCAAAAACCAGTTCATCATGCACTTGCATAATCATTTTGGCATCGGCTTGTTCCGTATACAGCCACTGGTCGGTGGCGATCATGGCACGCTTGATGATATCGGCGGCAGTTCCCTGCATCGGCGCATTGATGGCGGTTCGCTCTGCGTATTGGCGGATTGCCGCGTTCTTCGATTTTATTTCCGGCAAATACAAGCGCCTGCCAAATAAGGTTTCAACGTAACCTTGTTCACGCGCCTTCTCCCGGATGGAATCCATATAATTTTTTACCCCTGGATAGCGGGTAAAATACAGGTCGATATAAGATTGCGCCTGGCTGCGTGACAAGCCTAGTTGCTGCGCCAGGCCAAACGATGACATGCCATAGATCAGGCCGAAATTAATAGCTTTGGCGGATCGGCGCAGGTCGTTGGTGACTTGGTCGGGCGCGACACCAAACACTTCCGCTGCCGTCGCACGATGCACATCCAAGCCTTCGTTGAAGGCATTCAATAAACCGGCATCAGCCGACAAGTGCGCCATGATACGCAACTCGATTTGCGAATAATCGGCAGCCACGATTTTATAGCCCGGCGGCGCAATGAATGCTTGCCGGATTTTACGGCCTTCTTCACTACGGATGGGAATGTTTTGCAGGTTAGGGTCGGTTGAAGAAAGACGGCCAGTCGCAGCAACCGCCTGATGATACGAGGTATGCACCCGCCCCGTTTTGTCGTTGACTTGTTGCGGTAGTTTGTCGGTATAGGTCGATTTAAGTTTGCTTAAACTGCGGTATTCGAGTATCAGTTTAGGCAGTTCATAATCAACCGCCAAATCTTGAAGCACCGATTCTTCGGTTGAGGGCTGACCCGTCGGCGTTTTTTTCAACACCGGCAGTTTTTGCTGATCGTAGAGTATCTCCTGAATCTGTTTTGGTGAGCCGAGATTGAAAGTGCGCCCTGCATGGTTATGGGCATGTTGTTCAATGGCAATAATTTGACTGGCAAGTTCCAGGCTTTGCTGCGCCAGCATGGCGCTGTCTATCAGTACGCCGTTGCTCTCTATTCGGGCCAGGACAGGGATCAGGGGGATTTCCATCGCCTCATATAAGGCATATAAGCTGGGTTGTTGTTGCAGTTTCGGGAGCAATGCTTGATGGATTTGTAAAGTAATGTCGGCATCTTCCGCCGCATACGGGGTGGCTTGCTCCAGCGGCACTTCCTGAAAAGGGATTTGCTTGGCGCCCTTCCCGGTCACGTCTTCATAGTGGATGGTCGTGATCCCCAGATACTCTTTGGCGATGTCATCCATATTATGTTTGGTGGCGGTGCTGTTCAAGACATACGATTCCAGCATCGTGTCGTGGGCAATCCCACGTAGGGTTATGCCATGATTGGCGAGGACGTGGGCATCGTATTTGAGGTGTTGGCCGAGTTTGTGTTTGTCAGGGTTTTCCAGAAGGGGTTTAAGTTTTGCCAGCGTTTCAGTGCGGCCTAATTGCTCCGGTACGCCAGGATAAACATGCGCTAAGGGTAAATAGGCGGCTTTCCCCGCTTCTACCGCAAAAGACACCCCCACGATTTGTGCCTTGCTGTAATCCAGGCTGGTGGTTTCCGTGTCAAAAGCAAATAGATCGGCAGCATCAAGTTGATTAAGCCATTGATCTAATAGACGCTCAGTCAGTATGGTCTCGTAGCTGGATTCAACTACGGCGGGTTTCTCGTTAATCGTGGGGGGGATTTCGGCATTATTCGCCAATGTCTTGAGCCAAGTCGAAAAACCCAATTCAGTTAATAGCCGGGTCAACTCTGTGATATTGGCAGGTTGTTGATGACAATCTTCAATGGTGTAGGGCAAATCCAGTTCGCACACAATCGTCGTCAGTTGTTTAGCTAAGGGTAGATGGTCGAGACTTGCGCGTAGGTTGTCGCCGATTTTTCCTGTGATTTGGTCGGCATGGGTCATGAGATTATCTAATGTCCCGTATTGTGCGAGCCATTTTGCGGCTGTTTTCGGGCCACAATTGGGTACGCCAGGAATGTTGTCAACGGTATCGCCCACCAATGCCAGGTAATCAATGATCTGTTCCGGTTTGACCCCGAATTTGTCGATCACACCTTGAATATCCATACGGGTGTTGGACATGGTGTTTTCGAGAATAATATGCTCGTTAACCATCTGCGCCATGTCCTTGTCGCCCGTGGAGATGATGATTTCATAACCTTGTTGTTCCGCTTTTTTTGCCAATACGCCCATGACGTCATCGGCTTCGACCCCGGATTCGATAATCAAAGGCAAACCCATAGCGCGTATGATTTTATGCAATGGCTCAATTTGCACCCTGAGGTCGTCCGGCATGGGTGGCCTGTGGGCTTTGTACTGGTCATAAAGGCCATTTCTAAAAGTTTTGCCGGGCGCATCGAACACGACGGTGATGTAGTCACTGTGATAGTCGGCAATGAGCTTACGCAGCATACTGGTGACGCCGTGGATAGCATTGGTAGGCAAACCTTGGGGACTGCTAAGCGGCGGTATCGCATGGTAAGCGCGAAATAAAAAAGAAGAACCGTCAACCAGGATCAGGCGTTTTGCGGTGTTTTGGGTCATAGTAAGGATCCAAGGTTAGGATGTTGGGCGTAGGGCTGTGATGATTTTACCTTGAACCTAAAAAAATCAGTTGAAGTATTCGTGATCAGATTTAAGCTAAGAAATATCTATGCCTTGTACAAATATAACTAATCACCCAAATGGTGTGGGCAGTAGGGGCAGGCCTTGTGCCTGTCCAGGCAATCCCTTATGCCTGCCAGCGACCCCTTGTGATTATCAGGGCAACCACAAGGGATTGCCCCTACGGAGCCACGTAAACACCAAAGCTAGCTTATTGTTTATGTTGAACCGTTCATTTTGATGCAGTTATCTAAGTTTTACGCTTAACATCGACGATATTGGGCAGTTGGCTTAGTTTGCTAAGCACCAGGCTTAATTGCCGGGTATTCTCAATTTGGATCGTCAGGTTTAGGACTGCCGAAAAATCAGGATTAGTCTCCAGTGCGGCGTTGGAAATATGGATGTTGGCTTGGGTCAATACTTGGGTGACGTTATTCAACAGGTGCCGGGCATTATAAGCACGGATGGCAATTGGCACTGAATGGCTGGCTTGTTGTGTCCCCCAGTAAACAGGAATGAGTTGGGTATGTTTTTCGGGGCTGAGGTTCAAAATGTTGCCGCAATTTTTGCGGTGTACCGTGATGCCCCGGTAATGCGAGATGTAACCGATAATGTCATCGTCTTGTACTGGCGTGCAGCAATGGGCAAAGGTAGTCAGCACATTATCAATTCCCTCGACCGTGACAACGGATTTTACTTGGGGCTTTTTCTTGACGGGTGCGGGAGGCGGAGATTCCAGTTCCGGTATTTTAAAAAATGCCGCCAGTTGGCGGCTGTTAATGTCGTTCCGGCCAATCGCTTCGAGCAAGGCATCCGTATCTGCCAGCTTGAAGTGTTGGGTCAATTCTTTCAGATTGACCGCTTTTAATCCCAAGCGTTGCGTTTCTTTGTCCAGGATGGCTTTGCCCGTAGCAATATTCTGGTCCCGTTGTTGGTGTTTGAACCAGCTTTTGACCTTGCTAATGGCATGTGCCGATTTCAAATAACCCAAATTGGGATCAATCCAGTTGCGGTTGGGGCGGATGTCTTTTGTGGTCAGGATTTCGATTTGTTCGCCAGATTTTAGAGTGTAAGTCAAAGGACAAATTCGGCCATTGACCTTGGCGCCTCGGCAGCCGTGACCAATTTCGGTGTGGATGGCATAGGCTAAATCAAGTGGCGTTGCGCCTTTTACGAGGTCAATCAGTTTCCCGGCTGGGGTCAATACATACACCCGGTCGTGAAACAGTTCGCTATGAAAGTCATCGGCTAAATTTTCATCTGCGTCCTTTTCTGCTAGCAACTTACGGAGGGAAGCAATGCTTTTGTCCATCGCGACGTTATGTTTGCCGCCTTCTTTGTAAGACCAGTGGGCAGCAACACCCAATTCGGCAAATTCGTGCATTTCCCGTGTACGGATTTGCACCTCGATGCGATTGCCCTGGGGGTCGAGGATAACGGTGTGCAGGGACTGGTAGCCGTTTTCTTTGGGGTTGGCGATGTAATCGTCAAATTCCTTGGGTATGTATTGCCATGCACTATGCACGATGCCCAACACGGCGTAGCAGGCGGTCAAGTTATCGACTATCACCCGCACCGCCAGCAAGTCGTATAGTTCGTCGATATCCAATTGTTTAAGCTGCATTTTCTTCCAGATGCTATAGATATGTTTGGGTCGGCCATAAATCTCGGAGCCAATAGCCTCGTTGCTCAGACGTTGTTGCAGCAGCAGGATAAAATTATCGATACACGTTTTCCGCTGGTCTCGCTTGGCGGCCAGGGATTTTGCTATACTCAAGTATATTTTGGGTTCCAGATAGCGAAACGCCATATCTTCCAATTCCCATTTGAACTGGTGTATACCCAGCCGATTGGCAATCGGCGCATAAATGTCTAAGGTTTCCTGGGCGATGAAGTGGCGGACTTCATAGGGTTCTTTGGGCAAGATGCGCAGACGCTTGATCCGGTAAGCCAGTTTGATTAACACCGCCCGCATATCCTGCGTCATGGACAGCAGCATCCGGCGTAATGTTTCAGCCTGGTTGGGCTGATGGGTCATGTCGGTGGAATACACATTCAGCTTGTTCAGCCAGTTAATATCCTTGGCCAGTTCCGCAACGGTTTCGCCGAATTGCTTGGCAATGTCGGATTTGGGTTTCAGTTCCTCCAAACGGGGGTCACTCAATATCGCAGCAAGTATAGTTTCCACATCCACCTTAAAATCCATTAGAATGGTCGCGACATCAATGCCTTTAGGTCGCTGATAAGGCGTAAGTTCCGGTATTTGCGTGATGATCGATAGAGCGTGTTCGATTTGTCTGCTATCCCGGACAGAAAATCCGCTGAAAATTTGCTGAGTAGAAGATGTGGTGTTTTGCATCAATCCGTCTTAAACGATTCAAAAAACTGGTAACCATGATAGGCTAATGCTGCAAAATAGAGTAAGGAACATTTCATTTGGTTCATGGAATCGTTTACAAAAATGTGGATTATTTCAATGGGTGGCACTTTACAAAATCATCAAGAAGTTGATGATAATGACAGCTGATACTTTGTTGACCAAACAGCCAACCGCTTAGATAACTTCAAGGGATTCTATTAAGAAAACACAGTAATTAATATTCCGGTTATGTTTTGCTCCAGATTAAAATCAACCAGTTAAGCAGGTATCTAACAAATCGATTATGCCGATACAAACCACCGCAATACCTGATGTGATAATCATTGAACCCAAGGTTTTTGGTGACGAAAGGGGTTTTTTTTATGAAAGTTTTAATGCCCGAAGCTTTACCGAACAGACGGGCATCAAGGCAGATTTCGTCCAGGATAACCATTCAAAATCGGCTAAGGGTGTGTTGCGCGGTTTGCATTATCAAATACAGCAACCCCAGGGTAAACTGGTGCGCGTAGTCGCCGGGGAAGTCTTTGATGTGGCTGTCGATATTCGTAAACATTCGCCGACGTTTGGTCATTGGGTAGGTGTGATGCTCTCAGCCAGTAACAATCGCCAGATCTGGATACCGGAAGGCTTTGCGCATGGTTTTGCCGTCACTAGTGAAACCGCAGAATTTCTCTACAAAACAACGGATTACTATGCACCCGAATACGAACGTTGCATACTCTGGAACGATCCCGCTATTGGCATCCAATGGCCTGTGCAGGGTGAGCCGAACCTGTCAAATAAGGATAAAATGGGCAAATTGCTCAATGAAGCCGAGGTGTTTGTATGAAAATTCTGCTGTCAGGTGCCACCGGACAGGTAGGATGGGAGTTGGCAAGAACCTTGTTACCGATTGGAGAAGTGGTCGAAGTCAATCGCACCCAAGCCGATCTTGCCGATCTTAAGGCCCTACGAGGCATCATCCAGCAATACAAGCCCAATGTCATCATTAATCCGGCGGCTTACACGGCGGTAGACAAGGCTGAAACTGAACAGGAACAGGCGTTTTTGATTAACGCCGAGGCACCAGGTGTGCTGGCTGAGGAAGCTAAAAAAATTGGCGCATTGCTAGTCCAGTACTCCACGGATTATGTGTTCGACGGAACTAAAAGCACTCCGTATACGGAAGACGACGCTACAAATCCTGTCAATGTTTACGGCCAGAGTAAGTTAGCGGGTGAGCAAGCCATCCAGTCGGTGGCGTGTGATTACCTTATACTGCGGACATCCTGGGTTTATGCCGGTAGGGGCAATAATTTTTTAAAAACCATCCTGCGTCTGGCGGCAGAGCGGGAAGAACTAAAGATTGTTGCCGACCAGATTGGCGCACCGACTTGGGCGCGCCTAATCGCCGAGACGACAGCGCACATTGTGCGGCAAGCGATGCTTGAACGGCAAGTTAACAACTTTAATTCCAGTGTCTATCACTTAACTTCATCCGGCGATACGTCCTGGCATGGTTTTGCCGAGAAGATTGTCAAAATTGTCCGCGAACAAGGAAAGTTGGCACTGAAAAACCGGACGATTCATCCGATACCCACCACTGGCTATCCGTTACCCGCGAAACGCCCAGCAAATTCCCGCTTATCTACGAGCCGTCTGGAACAACAGTTTGGCTTAACCCTGCCGTCATGGGATAATGCGCTCAGGCTCTGCATGCAAGAACTGGATTAGGTAACCTCTCCCTCTGGGCAATAGGTATCTGCACAAGTTATAGAACCGTCATTTCGGCAAGGATTGGCGGCGAGGATTCCATGTCCTCTTCCGCACTTCCTCCATCCATGGAGGTCGCCGGAATCCTGAACACAGGGATGTGAAAATAGCCACAAAAGGGTTCCATACGGCTAAAAAATGGTTGGTAATATTAGCATTGCCATCCATGGCTTCTGGATTCCGGAAATCCTTGCCGAGATGACGCGTTATGTAGATACCTATGCCTCTCAGGGGAGGGAGATTTTTGAATTTTTAGAGGTTTCCCCATTAGCGGGTGGCGTTCCTTGCCATTTTAATATCTAAGCATCAAGCCCAAGTAGATGATTGCCGTTAGTCCATCATAAGGCAGTGAGATATATCCACACATGAAAATATTACTCACCGGCGGCGCCGGATTTATCGGTTCCGCACTTATTCGTTACGTGCTTGGCAACACAGGACATAGCGTAGTCAATATCGATAAACTGACGTATGCAGGTAATCTCGAATCACTCAAGCCGGTCGAAGGCCATCCGTGTTACCGTTTTGAGCAAGCCGATATCTGCGATACGCTGAAAGTTAATCAACTGCTGCAACAGCACCAGCCTGATGCCATTATGCACTTGGCTGCCGAATCCCATGTTGACCGTTCGATTGATGGTCCGGCAGCCTTTATAGAAACCAACATTGTTGGCACTTATATCCTGGTTGAAGCGGCACGCAACTACTGGCAGAATTTGGGCGGCGACAAAAAAGCCCAATTCCGCTTCCATCATATCTCTACCGATGAAGTGTATGGCGACTTGCCGAATGACAATACCTTGTTCACTGAAGAAACTCCGTATGCGCCTAGTTCGCCTTATTCCGCATCCAAAGCCAGTTCTGACCATATTGTCCGGGCCTGGCATCGAACTTACGGGCTTCCGGTTGTAGTGACCAATTGCTCCAACAATTACGGCCCCTATCATTTTCCTGAAAAACTCATACCGCTGGTAATACTCAATGCCCTCGAAGGTAAGCCATTACCGGTTTACGGGGATGGCAAACAGATAAGGGATTGGTTGTACGTAGACGATCACGCCAGGGCGCTGCTCACCGTAGTGGAAAAAGGCAAGATAGGCGAAACCTATAATATTGGTGGACATAATGAAAAAGAAAATATCGCCGTGGTTAGAACCATCTGTCATATTCTTGAAGAATGTCACCCGCAAAAGCCTAATGGCATAGCGAGTTACCAGGATTTGATTACGTTTGTTAAAGACCGTCCAGGACATGACCTTCGTTATGCGATTGATGCCGGTAAAATTGCCGATGAACTGGGTTGGTTGCCTAAAGAAACATTTGAAACCGGCTTGAAAAAAACGGTGCAGTGGTATCTCGACAACCTGGACTGGTGCCGGCATGTCCAGGACGGCAGTTATCGTCGGGAACGGTTGGGGCTGGGAGAAGGAGAATGAACTGGAAAGGCATTATCCTTGCCGGAGGAGCGGGCACCAGGCTGCATCCCATCACCAAGGCCGTCTCCAAGCAATTGTTGCCGGTTTATGATAAGCCCATGATTTATTATCCCTTGTCTGTGCTGATGCTGGCAGGTATACGGGAAACCCTGATTATCACTACGCCTGAAGACCAGGTCAGTTTCAAAAACCTTCTTGGGGATGGCTCGGATTTTGGTATAAAGCTAGAATTTGCGGTACAGCCCAAGCCTGAAGGTCTTGCCCAGGCATTCCTGATTGGCGAGCAGTTTATTGGGGACAGCCATAGTTGCTTGGTATTGGGCGATAACATATTCTTTGGGCAACATTTTTCTGATAATTTAAAAAGTGCATTGAATCGGACTGAGGGTGCAACCGTTTTTGGCTATAAAGTCAAGGATGCAGAGCGGTTTGGCGTTGTCGAATTTGACAAAAACAACCGGGCAATTTCCATCGAAGAAAAACCCGCCCTTCCCAAATCAGACTATGCCGTAACGGGGCTTTATTTTTATGATAATCAAGTGGTTGGTATTGCAAAGAGAATAAAGCCTTCCGCCCGTGGTGAACTGGAAATCACCGCCGTCAACGATGTTTATCTTAAACAACAACAATTGAATGTGGAAATTCTGGGCAGGGGATTTGCCTGGCTGGACACCGGAACCCACGACAGCCTGATAGAAGCTGGACAGTTTGTACAAACTGTTGAACACCGACAAGGCTTCAAGATCGCTTGTCTGGAAGAAATTGCCTATAACCACGGCTGGTTGAGTCGAACGGAACTGGTGATTCGCGCCGAAGCGCTGGCAAAAACATCCTATGGCGAGTATTTATTCGAAATTTCCGCCAGTTGAAAATTACTGCCCCAACAAATAACTGATGCCAGCGGCTGATACAAACGAAACAGTCAAACACAAAAATGAAAATAGATTTTGCAAAACTTCAGCACCAGTATCAGCTTTACAAAAGCGAGATTGATACTGCAATCCAGGCGGTATTAAGTAAATCAAACTACATTATGGGTGAAGAGTGTGATTTGCTGGAAAGAGAACTTGAGGCATTTACGGCAGCCAAACATGCAATCGTTTGTGCTAGCGGCACGGATGCGTTATTGCTTGCCATGATGGCGCTTGATATCCAACCCGGCGATGAAATTATTACCACGCCATTTACCTTCATAGCCACGGCGGAAACCATTGCCCTGATGAAAGCCACGCCGGTGTTTGTGGATATCCAGGCAGACACCTATAACATTGACCCAAGCAAAATCGAAGCAGCCATTACTACAAAAACCAAAGCCATCATACCTGTATCGCTCTATGGACAGCCGCCCGACCTGGATGAAATCAAGGCTATCGCCGATAAATATAAGCTCAAAGTAATTATCGATGGCGCACAAAGTTTTGGCTCGACCTACAAGGGTAAAACCGACAGCGCATTGGGCTATATAAGCTGCACCAGTTTTTTCCCAGCCAAACCCTTAGGATGCTATGGAGATGGGGGCGCAGTGTTTACCAATGATGACGAGTCGGCTGAAAAAATCCGTATGATGCGTGTCCACGGACAAGGGC
>NZ_JBKKBJ010000107.1:0-8146 GCF_046714055.1 Methyloglobulus sp.
CGCCTATAAAAAGACTTTTTCGGGTTCAGGTAGTATGATGGTGCTGGATCCGGACTCAGATTTTTTCAGGTACTTTAAAAATCAGGGTTCAGCAAAATAAGCGGATTAGAAAACTAAATAAGGTCACCCTGTCTGTGGGCGAATCTATCACACTGATTGGGTGTGTAGTGAAGCCCATAACGGCTAAAATAAAAACGCTCCTTGTGGAGCGTTTTGTTTGAGTAGGCACTGAAAAATGCAACAAAAAGATTCCTGGCTGTTACCCGAGGGCATAGAAGAAATTTTGCCCCAGGAGGCGGCGTACCTTGAAAACCTACGCAGGAAACTGCTCCAGTTATTCACATGCTGGGGTTATGAACTGGTGATACCCCCAATGATTGATTTCATTGATTCATTGCTGACTGGCTCAGGACACGACCTGGATCTGCAAACATTCAAGTTGACCGACCAGATTAGCGGTAAAACGCTGGGCTTCAGGGCTGACATGACACCGCAAGTCGCCCGAATGGACGCCCACCATCTTAAGCATGAATGGCCGACCCGTTTGTGTTACGTCGGTACAGTGTTGCATACGCGGGGCGATCCCTTGGAAAAAACCCGCAGCCCGATGCAAATAGGCGCGGAGCTTTATGGTCATGCCGGTATTGAAAGTGATGTCGAAGTGATACGTTTGATGCTGGACATGTTGGCCTTATCAGGATTACTGGACGTGCATCTCGACCTGGGGCATGTCGGCATATTCCGGGCGCTGTCTAGGCAAGCAGGACTCGATCAAGCCGGAGAAAGCGCCTTATTCGATGTCTTGCAACGTAAAGCCAAACCTGAACTTGAAGAGCTGATATCCGATCTTGCCATTAACGAAGAAGTTAAAGCCATGCTATTAAAGTTGCCTGAGCTGAATGGCGGGAAGGATACGATCATCAAGGCGCGATTAGTATTGGCAAAGTCAGACGGGCAGGTAAAGCAGTCGCTGACTAACCTGGAAGCCGTAGCGGAAAACCTGACAAGCCGTTTTCCGGCCTTACCCATCAGTTTTGATTTAGCTGAATTGCGTGGTTATCATTACCATACCGGCGTGGTTTTTGCCGCTTTTGTGCCTACGATTGGACGGGAAATTGCCCGCGGTGGCCGCTACGACAATATTGGAGCGGTGTTTGGCCGTGCGCGTCCGGCAACGGGTTTTAGCGCAGACCTAAAACTTTTGGTATTACTTGGCAAACAAAGCGCCCAGGATCAACTTATTCCACGTATTTTTGCGCCCTGCCTGGAAGATATGGGGCTGGACAATAGTGTGTTAAACGAAAAAATCAGGGATTTACGCGCCCAAGGCAAGTGTGTGATCCAGCAATTGCCAGGGCAAGTGGGCGCTGCAAAAGAATTGGGTTGTACGTCCGTTTTGGAGCTAGACCACAAAAACTGGGTAATCAGGACATTAGATTAAGATTGGAATCAATATGGGAAAAAATGTCGTTATTATAGGTGCCCAATGGGGTGATGAAGGCAAGGGCAAGCTGGTTGATTTGTTGACTGAGCAAGTACACGCTGTCGTCCGTTTTCAGGGTGGGCATAATGCCGGTCACACACTGGTCATCAAAGGGAAAAAAACCGTCCTGCACCTGATACCTTCCGGCATACTCAGGGACAATGTCCAATGTATGATAGGTAACGGTGTCGTGTTGTCCTTGAATGCCCTAATGGAAGAAATCGAGTTTCTGGAAAATGCCGGGGTTACGATCAGAAACCGCCTCTTAATCAGCGAAGCTTGCACGTTAATCTTGCCCGTACATGTTGCTGTCGATAAAGCGCGAGAAAAAGCACTGGGCAACAAGGCTATCGGCACGACCGGACGTGGTATCGGCCCCGCTTATGGGGACAAGGCAGGGCGACGGGGTTTACGTGCGGGAGACTTGCTAAACCCAGCGATTTTTGCTGAAAAGCTCAAAGAGCTGCTGGATTATTATAATTTTCTGCTAACCGGTTACTACCAAGCCGAAGCTGTCGATTACCAACAGACGCTAGATGAAGCGCTCAAGCTGGGCGAACAAGTCAAGCCGATGCTGACCGATGTCAGCGAGACCTTATACATGTATCAAGCGCAGGGAAAAAACCTGCTGTTCGAAGGCGCCCAAGGTGCATTGCTGGATATAGACCATGGCACGTTTCCTTACGTCACCTCATCCAGTACCACAGCAGGCGGCGCTGCTACAGGTAGTGGCATCGGGCCGCTAGACCTGCATTATGTCTTAGGTATAACCAAAGCCTATTCAACACGGGTAGGGAATGGCCCGTTCCCGTCAGAATTGCACGATGCCAATGGCGATCATCTGGGTGTCAAGGGACACGAATTTGGCGCAACCACAGGCCGCAAGCGGCGTACCGGCTGGTTTGATGCGGTTGCCATGCGTAAATCGGCAAAACTCAACAGCCTCAGCGGAATCTGCCTGACCAAACTGGACGTTCTGGACGGCCTTGAAAAAATTGGTATTTGTACCGGCTACAAACTGAACGGAGCGGTGACCCACACAGCGCCCTTGGGAGCCGAGCAATACCAGCAATGCCAAGCGATTATAGAAGAATTGCCAGGATGGAGCGGCACAACCGCTGGCATTACCGACTTTGATGCCTTGCCCAAAAATGCCAAAGCCTATATCAAGAGAATTGAAGAGTTGGTTGGTGTCAAGGTGACTATCTTGTCTACTGGCGCAGAAAGGGATGAGACCATCATACTTGAGAATCCTTTTGCTTAGAGGTTCTTCTAAAAACCCTCTCTTACTGTAGTGGCAATCCCTTCGACCGCCAAGGATGGTGGAAGTGCAGCGGCGGGTATGGAACCCGCGCTGTGAGGTTGCCCTGCATTGGGGCAGGCACAAGGCCTGCCCCTACAAATTTGGGTGATTAGTTGTATTTGTACAACGCATTGATATTTCTTAGCTTAAATCTGATCACGAATATTTCAACTGATTTTTAGGATAATGCTTAGTCCCGTTGTATCAAACCGCATCGTTGTCCTCGATACCGAAACCACGGGTTTGAATTTCCAGGAAGGCCATCGGGTCATAGAAATTGGCTGTGTCGAGCTAATCAATCGCCGCTTTACCGGTAACCGCTTTCACGTCTATATCAATCCCGACCGAGTTATCGATAGGGGTGCCATTGAAGTGCATGGCATCACCAATCAATTCCTCGAAGACAAGCCCCGTTTTGAGGATATTTTTGTCGATTTTATTGCCTTTATCAAAGATGCAGAGCTAGTCATACACAACGCACCGTTTGACGTTGGTTTCATTAACCACGAATTTTCACGGCTAACTGATAAGGCCAGGACCGTAGATGATTTCAGCACCGTGTTCGATACCTTGGCCTTTGCCAGAAAAAAACATCCAGGGCAACGGAACAGCCTGGATGCCTTATGTAAGCGGTATGCTATAGACAACAGCCACCGGGAATTGCACGGCGCGTTGCTGGATGCCGAAATCCTGGCCGATGTGTTTTTATTGATG
The DNA here is from genome assembly GCF_046714055.1 of Methyloglobulus sp. Lineage (GTDB taxonomy): Bacteria > Pseudomonadota > Gammaproteobacteria > Methylococcales > Methylomonadaceae > Methyloglobulus. The sequence continues at coordinate 3,501 of NZ_JBKKBJ010000107.1, forward strand.
ACCGGCGGCCAATTCTCCTTGCTGGACGAAGGGGAAGCCGCAGGGCAAAAACCAGGAAACGTCCATGAACCCAGGCAGTTAGCCAACAACCGCCCCGCGTTAACCGTCATTTATTGTAGCGAACAAGAATTGGCGGAGCATCAACAACGGTTGGATGCCATTGAAAAAGCCAGTGGTTTTTGTGTTTGGAAGCAGTGATTAAGGATGTGGTAGCCTCGATGCAACGCAGTGAAATCGAGGATAAACGGGGGCTAATTCCTCGATTCCGTTACACTTCATCGAGGCTACTTGCTCAATCGCTGATTGATTGTTACAGCAGCTTTGCACTCATTCGGACGAATTTGGCTACCTCGTTGCTCCTGATGTACTTTGCAATTGTTCACACGCTGATTGTCAGCGGCTTTGTTCTTCAGACGTTCTTTTGCGGTTTTTAAAACAAAATGACTTTCTCCCTGTGTAACCGTATTCTTACTATAGCCAACCTCCAGATGCAAAAATAAACTTCCCCCCAACACGCCATAAGCAATTGCCCTACCAATTAAAATCACGCTGGCATTTTTCATTTCTTGCTCTCCTTTTTTCCGGTGACAATAGCTTACAAACAAAACAAACGTTTTAAACTCCGTTTCTTGCTTTTAAAAAAACCAATCAATTCACGCCGGACAGGCTAACGGCATTGAGCAGCGTAATGGGGTGTTTTTCAACAGACCGATGGGGCAAGTGTCCTTTTCCCGACGCAATAATTCTGCTTTACGTTTCACTCCCCAGCGGTAACCAGACAAGCTGCCATTGGTTCGCACCACGCGATGGCAGGGGATTGCTATCGCCAAGGTGTTCGCCGCACAAGCGCCAGCTACCGCGCGAACCGCTTTTGGTTGACCGATGCGTTTTGCAATCTCGGCGTAGCTCACGGTCGTGCCGGAAGGGATTTCTTGTAATGCCTGCCAAACCCGCTGTTGAAAAGCAGTACCCCGCACATCGAGTGGTAAAGTTAAGCCTAAGCTTGGTGCTTCGACAAAGCCGATGACTTTGGCGATCAGTTGTTCGAAATCACTGTCACCGCCAATCAGCTCGGCTTGCGGAAATCTATCTTGTAGCTCTCTTGACAAACACTCTGGATCATCACCCAAAGCAATGGCGCAAACACCCCGTTCGCTCAATGCGATCAGAATAGACCCTAAGGAACACTCGCCAATCGCGAAACGGATTTGGCTGTTTGCGCCACCGGCTCGATAGTTGGTTGGCGTCATGCCCAGCATTTGTGGGGATTTTTCATAGAAGCGACTGTTGGAATTATAACCAGCCTCGTAAATAGCTTTGGTGACAGTATTGCACTGTGCCAATTCTTTACGTACCCGTTTGGCCCTGTGTGCCGTAGCATAGGCTTTAGGCGTAAGTCCGGTGATGGCTTTAAAGAGACGATGAAAATGATGCACACTAAGTCCTGCCAGTGCCGCCATTTCGGCAAGATTGGGTTCGGACTCGGCCATTTCGATTAAGCGGCAGACTTCGGCGATCTTGCTTGCCTGTTGTGTCTGCAATGAAGGTTGATCCGGTTTGCAACGCAGACACGGACGAAAACCAGCTGCTTTTGCGTCTTGAGCGCTATCGTAAAACTGGACATTCTCGGGTTTGGCAGTCCGCGCTGGACAAGAGGGTCTGCAATAAACGCCAGTGGTTTTTACTGCGTAGTAAAACGTGCCGTCTGCCTCAGCATTGCGGGTAAGCACTGCTATCCAGCGCGAGTCATTGGATGTGGTTGTGTTGCTTTGAGGCATACAGATGTTAAGCGTCATTGAACAAGTGTAGGTAATTTAACAAATTCCCTACAATATGCACTCCGAGTCTTGCTTTCAAATTCCAACAGGAAAGCCTGCCCACCCTTGTATCTACACGATTTACCCCTCCAACGCCTTCAACACCGCCTGCATGGACGCATTGGCATCGCCAAACAGCATGCGGGTGTTTTCCAGTACGAACAGCGGATTACCCACACCCGCGTAACCAGACGCCATGCTGCGTTTAAGCACGATGGTGGTTTCACCTTTCCAGCATATTCCAGTACCGGCATACCGGCAATCGGGCTGTTGGGGTCATTCAATGCTGACGGATTGACAATATCATTCGTGCCGATGACAATTCTTTTTATCGTTCCCACGCTTTGCGTGGGAACGCCGCCAGGGACGCTCTGCGTCCCGCACCGCTGGAGCGCGGCATAGGATTCGTTCCCACGCCAGAGCGTGGGAACGATGTATTATTTGTAAAAATAGCCAATTACGCATCAACCGCTTTCGGCTTAGCACGACTGGAAGTCGAACTGATCCTTTTTTTGCTTTTGTCCGGTTTTTTGCCTGTATCGTCGGCTTTGTGGTGGTGTTTGCCTTCCGAAGCACCGATCCGAGAAATATTAAGCTGTTGCCCGACCACCCTGACTTTTTTCAATTCCTGGAATAGCTCTTTGGGCATACCAGCGGGCAATTCCACTGTGCTGTAATCCTGTTCAATCTTGATACGGGCAATGTGGTCGCCGTCGATACCGGTCTCATTCGCGATGGCACCAACGATATTGCCCGGTTTTACGCCGTGGGCGTGACCGACTTCAATGCGGAAGGTCTCCATTTCAATGTTTGACGCACCACCAAAAGCACGTTTTGGCCGTCGTTCGCTTTGCGAACGGTCAAACCGTTCCGGCCTGTCTGCTCTTGCTGGCCTGTTGTCTCTACTGTCCCTGTCGTCTCGGCTGTCTTTAGGCCGTTTGGGCAGGTTTTGCATTAACAATGGCGTGTCGCCTTGTACCAGCTTGGCTAAAGCCGAGGCTATTTCCAGGGCGGTGACATTGTGTTCATGCTGGTATTGCTCGATCAACTGGCTGAAAAAACTGAGTTCTTCGGCGGCCAAGGTATCCGTAATATTTTGTTTAAAACGGGAGATACGTTTATTGTTAATCACTTCTGTCGAGGGTAAGCCCATTTCTTCAACCTGTTTTTTGGTTGCTTTCTCGATGTTGAACAGCAGCTTCCGTTCCCTGGGCGCGATAAACAAAATGGCATCACCTGTACGTCCGGCACGTCCCGTCCTGCCGATACGATGAATGTAGGATTCGGTATCGTAAGGGATGTCATAATTGACGACATGCGTAACCCGGTCTACATCGAGTCCACGGGCGGCGATATCGGTGGCAACCAAGATATCCAGTTTGCCGTTTTTGAGGTGGTTAATCGACCGTTCCCTGAGCGTTTGCGACATGTCGCCGTTAATGGCAGCGGCTGAATACCCGCGTGCTTCCAATTTTTCGGCGAGTTCAACCGTGGCGGTTTTCGTCCTGACAAAGATGATCATGCCGTCAAAGGTTTCGGCTTCCAGGATACGGGTGAGGGCATCCAGCTTGTGGACACCGCTAACCAGCCAAAAGCGCTGACGTATGTATTCTGCCGAAGCCGAAGTGACTTTGATCGTCACTTCTTCGGGTTCGTGCAGATAATCCTGGGCGATTTTTCGGATAACGGCTGGCATGGTCGCAGAAAACAGGGCAATTTGCTTCTTTTCTGGTAATTGTTCCAATATCCATTCGACATCGTCGATAAAACCCATACGTAGCATTTCATCGGCTTCATCAAGGACCAGCACAGTCAGATTGCTTAAAATCAGTGTGCCGCGACGCATGTGATCCATGACTCGGCCCGGTGTGCCAACGACCACATGAGCACCGCGCTTGAGTTGACGTAACTGGGTGCTGTAATCCTGACCGCCATAAATTGGCAAGACATGAAAGCCTTTTAAATGCCCGGCATAGCGCTGGAACGCTTCCGCGACCTGGATAGCCAGTTCCCGAGTCGGGGCCAAGACTAGCGCCTGTGGGTCTTTTTGTTTGAGGTCGATACGTGACAGGATGGGTAACGCAAAGGCTGCGGTTTTTCCGGTTCCCGTCTGGGCTTGCCCCAACACATCTTTGCCTTTCAGCATGTGGGGGATGACCTTAGCTTGTATGGGCGAAGGCGTTTCATAACCGACATCATCCAGTACTTTTAGCACCGGTTCAATCAGCGCTAAATCATGGAAAGAGGGTATGGGTGAGACATCATTGGACATGGATTTACCTGTTGGATATGGGGAGAAGCGCTTTAGCGCGGTAAGCTATGATTCACTATCGGATCATTCAAGTTGGCTACGGTCGATTTGCCAAGGCTTGGCGAATTCAAGCCCATTGACCAGATAAAAGGCAGGGAGGAGCAGAATTGATTGTCGGCACGAATAACCTAGCTCTAAAGCTATAGGAGCATTATATAACATCCCAGATGATTTTTCCTAATTAAAACAACAGGCTCAATTAACAGATTCATGCACCTCTAATTATTCTAGCTTTCATAGACTCGTTACTATATCTTTGGAAGTTGAAAGCTGATGTAGTAGGCTAAGTTGCCCTTGTCTCTTACTTTCGGCAACAGGGCAGGATCCAGGTAGAAAACATATTTTTTTTGGAAAACAAATTACGAGAGAATAAGAAAATGTTGAAAAAACTACTCATCACATTTGCAGTGACTTTCATTTTTGGCGGGATACACACAGTATCGGCAGAAACAGGGGAACGGATTCAGTTTGCCAAAGGAAAGAGTTCTGCCGTTATTAAAGGAGTGACAGGTAGAGAT
>NZ_JBKKBJ010000108.1:0-14969 GCF_046714055.1 Methyloglobulus sp.
AATATTGTCCGTCCGCCTACCAGGAGCTTTTCCATAAACACCAACTAACCGGTAGTATGGGCAAGAAAGGCGACTGTTATGACAAGGCGGCCATGGAAAGTTGGGACCACAGCTTCAAGGTCGAAGCGGTGCATGGTGGACGGTTCCAGACCCGTTTCGATGCCAAGTGTCAAGTGTTCGAATATATTGGAGTGTGTTACAACCGCAAACGGCTTCACCCCAGATTGGGCTATATGAGCCCAGTTGCTTTTGAAGCCAATAAAGTCGCTTAACGGGGTGTCCGTGAAATTGGGGCAAGATCAAGCAGGGTATGGAGCTTGACGGCAGCCTTGGTGGTACGGAAATGCGCCCATGGGAACACCGAGAGGCACAGGCCTATGGTAGTGGTGTCCAGTGCGTAGGTGGTCTGCGCGAGTTCCACCGAAAAGCTGTCGTTGGCGTAGGGCTTTCTTGCCGTCCCAATCAGGCGCATGGCGAAATCGGCGTAGATGCGCCAGTCGCGCTGTTCGTTGGCATCAGCCAATGTGGAACGGGAAGCCCGGCCACGGGTGCCTAAATGGTAAAGCTTGGCCTGATGGGCGCGCAGACAGGCCTCAATATCGCGCAGGCCCTCGGTAAGTCAGTTGCGCGAAGGCCATGGAGAGTTGTGGTCAAGATGTGAAAAGGCCTTGGTTGGATAGTTGGGAGGAAAACGCTCCACTGAGCGGCGAAACGTATGAAGGGGGGATGATCCATGAGTTGTGCAAACACCAGTTTTCCGGAATGCATGATGGGCAACCGGAGGGCGAAAGCCCCAGTTTCCCAAAAAACTCATATAGTTGAAATCGGTGACATCCCTAAACACGCCTTTTACTATTAACGATCAACATCTTAGGAAGCTGAATCAACAAAGTTGCCAGACACTACTGATACAGTATGTATATTTAATTAGCAATTCTACATCCGTTATCCTATGGGACCTACTCATCCCCAATCCAATCCGTCAAAGCTCCTATGATGGCCTTCGCTTGCTCTTTGCTTGAAATGTTGAACTTGGATTTCTGCCGGTATTCGCCATTCTGTTTTTGATAACGGCGAATGGTATATTTATCCAGGCCATATTCCCCCTTTGTGTTATTCCAGTCCTGATAACGGAATATCACCGTGGCCCATGCGCCTTTGGTCAGTACTTTTTTTTCCAGTTCCTTAACCGTTTCAATGCCGCCATCCTGATAAGATACGGTTAACTCGTCTACTGTTTCTGCCATATTGTGCCTAATTAGTTTATTGGATCAATGCCATTAAGTTAAGAAAAAGCTCGTTGTTCCGGCAAAGCCTGCCCCCGGTCAGGGATTGCCGTGGGGAATGCCGGTATGACAGTTTAGTTTAATGGTGTTGCTCCTGGGAAAGAGTTTTTATTATTTACCAAAAAACTGCCCAAAGCCTCGGCTCCCTTCGCCTGTTTTAATGGTGTTGACAACCTTTAAATTCCTGGCATCGATGACAGAAACGTTACCGTCAAACCAGTTTGCCACGTAGACATACCGGTCATCCGGGTGGGTGCTGATGCCTTCGGGCTTATCGCCGACGGGGATCAAGCCGATTTCTTTCAGCGTTTCCGTGTCGATTACGGAAACCGAACCATCATCCTGATTCGTCACAAACAGGCGGCTGTCGTTAAGCGCCAAGGCTGTTGCATAAGGCAGCATATTAACTTTCACGGTGGCAATCGCTTTCATAGCCCTTGTTTCTACCACTGTGACATCATCACTCTTTACGTTGGCGGCATAAAGGCGGTCGCCACGGGTATCTAGCGTCAGGCCAAAGGGATGTTCGCCAACCTGTACCGTTTTTATGACTGCCATCTTTTGGGTGTCAATCTTGGACACTGAATTATCAAGACGGTTGGCGACATACAACCAGCGGTTGTTGGGGCTGACCATGAGGCCGGACGGCGATTCCCCTACGGCAATCGTGCCGATAATCTTCAAGTTCTCAGCGTCAATAACCGAGACGGTATTGTTATACCAATCGGCAACATAAATGTGCTTGCCGTCCGGGCTAACGGTTATCCCTAAAGAGCCTTCAGTTACCTTGACTTTAGCGATGACTTTACGCTGTTTGGTGTCAATAACCGCAAAACCGTTGGCTTCGGGCGTACTGGCGTAGACCTTATCACCATCCGGCGATACCGCAACGCCAGCCGGTTTGCCTTGGACGACAATCGTGTCAACTACCGTTCCAGTTTGCGTATCAATAACCGATACGCTGTCATCCAGTTGATTGCTGATGTAGGCATAAGGCGCCGCCGCAAGCGGTAAGGCCAAACCAACAGCAGCCAATGCCATAACTGCCGCCAGATAATTTGCTCGTAACACCTTATTGGCCTTATGCGCTGAGTTACTATTACTTCTCAGCCAAGGTTTTTAAATTCTCCAACCCTGCTTTAAAGATTGCTTTTACCGCGGTATTGGCCGCTTCTTCATTCATTTCCGGCGGTGGATTGTTGTTGGTATAAGCGCGGTAAAAGCCCGCTTTCCAAATGACCACCGTGGTATCGCCTTTCGCTTCAAGATCCATGCTGGCTGCGTAATTGTCTGCTGGCAACACCGGGACTTTTGCTTCTGCACCGGCATGGCTAATGGTTTTGGCGGTGCTCATTTCCGTAATTTTGTAGGCAAAAGACATTTTGCCTTCATCGTACTTTTTGAGTTCTTCGGTAATCGTGCCGCCGTCTTGCAAAGTCAACACGCGGGTTGCGCCTACGCTATTACCGCCTTGGCCGGTAGTATTTTTAACAGCGGGCAACCACGACATGTCGCCGTATTCCTTGATAATGCCCCACACTTTTTTGGCAGGCGCGTTAATAGTGATTTGTTCCTCAACTTTTTGACGAACGGGGCCGTGTGCCTGGGCGACTGCCACAAACAAAAAAGGCAACAATGGGATATACAGGTAAGATTTCTTCATATTTATTTCCTTAAGGATCGTAAAAAACACAGGGATTATAATATGACAGTGTTGCGATGCAAGCCGGAGTTTTTCTTATCGTAAACCTTCTGCGGTTATTTTTAGCTTAGAATGGTTCTAATGGTGGCAAGAAACTGGTACGATGTTTGGGTAAGTGGAAATATCTTGCCAAGTCCTGAGCCTGTCGAACCATGGATGGAATCAACTTGTTCAGGGTTTCCTTAAACAGAAAAGTAACGCCTTGCTGGTTCAGCCGACGTAGGATTTACAGGTTTTCGTATTTTATCGTGTGCTGATGGCATATTTTGGAGAGATTATGGTTAGTTTAGGTCATACGAGTACACGCTATTACGCTGTTTTGGGAGTAAGCACAGTGCTTGCCCTTAGCGGCTGTTCCATATCCGACAGCGTTGGCTCAATCTCGGATAGCGTTTCAGGTTTTTCAACCTCGCCCAGCAAAAGTAGCGAAAAGGATACCAAGAAGACTGGCGATAACCAATATGAAAATGAGGTTCAGGATTTTACGGTGACGTATATGCGCACAAATTCCAGCCTAGCCAATCAAAATGCCTTTATGAAAGGCATCAGTGATGTCGCCTCACAGAACAGCATCGTGGATTGGGAAGCTAACCCAAAAACTTATCGGGCTATCGGCAAAGGGTTGAGAAAAGCCAGGGTTTCTGGTGCTCAGTACGACAATTACAAAAAGCAATTGTCCAACGGCGATTCGGGCAAAATGGAAGATATTCAAGAAGGTTACAATAACTAAGGCCAATCCAGTGTGAAAGCGGTATTACTGGGATTACTGCTATTTGTGGGCAGCGCAAACGCGAAAGTATTTCAATTCTTATACATAGAAGCCAGCGAAGGCAATTCCAGTGGTGGACACGTTGCCGTCCAGTTGGGCGACGATGTCTATCATTACCAATATGAAAACGCACTCATCCGCCTGTTCAAGCACCATGCAGGCGCTTTTCAAGTTAATTATCAATTACTCCAGAACCGCAGCTTACACATTGCAGATATTGAAGTGTCCGATAGCGCTTATGATCGTATAAGCAGTTATTTTAAGGTGCGGTTTTTCGGGCAAACGCAACGGCTAAAGCATTTACGGGCCTTACAGCACGATCAATCCTTGTTGCGGGCTTTGTTGCAATGGAAGGCAGGCAAGCCGGTAACTTCCTCAGCCGCACCGGAATTATCGCCACATTTGCCAGGGGCGGGCTTGTTTTACAGCGATGGTAATTGGGGGGCGGCAAAAAAAACGGTTGCCGAATGCGATACGACTCTATCAAGTGCAAAAATCATAGCCGAGGTAAGGCAACAGCTTGAAACTCAGTATGGTAAAAAATTTCTGTCGGAAAAAATAATCTACTTGAATAAAGCGATAGACCAGCTTTCTCCCGCCGATATAAGCGATGCTTCTCATTATTCCTTTTCTGAACGGTACAGCGATTTGCTGAATGGCTTGCTGGCCTTACAGGTTTTGCAGAGATATCAACCCTTGACGGACAGAGCGTGTTTCGAAGCTGATCTCCTGGAAATGCGGCTGAATGGTGAAGAAATAAAACAAGCGAAAGATTATCAACAAGCACAATTGCACACAGTCCAGTCCTTAATGGTTTCAAAACGACCTGACTGGGGCTATGCCTTGTTCGTAACATTGGCGCGGTTGATCGTTATTGAGCAATCCATAAAGGCCCGGCATTGGACATTTCTGGATGACACTAACGAAAATGCCATTGCTATCCCTAAGCAACAATTAGCGCTTTATGACGGACACATGCAAAAGCAGCGTCGAGGTGATTTAATGCGTTTGCACGAGGCGGTCTCTGACTTGGGGGGAAGTTCAGGTTCTTATGAACGACGCTACGTTACCCTAGAAATGGCAGCAAACCGCTATCAACAATGGCTAGAAAGTGACAAAACAGGGGCATTACGTTATCAAAGCGAACAACCGCTGCCGGAAAAAAGTATTCCTTCAACCCGTTTTTTATTGACGGATCTGCCCGCAGGACAACTAGAAATTGCCCTGCATCATCAGGAGATGGACGCTGAACGCCTAATCACGGAAGATAGCGACCGCAATGCCTATCACTTGTTGACTAAAAATTGTGTCACAGCCCTGTTTGAACTCATCAATCAAGCGGTATCTGGGCAGTCGGAACAAATGCTGGGCGGATTCATTGGCCCTAAAATTAATTTTATTCCCTTCCAAGCGTTCGACTCGGTACAAGAGGCGTATAACGTCGTCAACATCAGGGAACTGCCTGCTTACCGGCAACAGGAATTGACAAAAATGTACAATCGGGAGGTCGATAGTTGGGTGTTTGCCCGTGAATCGAATGTTTTCAGCTCAAGCCTGTACGACCATAACCCGGATGATGCCTGGTTTGTGTTTTTTACGGATGATACCATTTTGCTTCGACCGTTGTTTGGCGCGGTCAACACCCTGGCGGCCACAAGCCAAAGTGTATTGGGCTTGATACGCTGGCCGTTCGACGAAGGCAAGGAAATAAAAATAGGGGTTCGAGGGGTTTTAGCGAGCCTGCCAGAACTGGCATTTTTCAATATTCGGAAGGGGAGTTATCCTTATTCTTTAAGATAATTAGTTGCCGTACCAGGATTACAAAAATTTTGACGCTAACCTCAAAGTTACGTGGAATTGCCTTATCAGCAAATCCATGTGCAACTTTTTTATTGTTTATCCACATAGTAGTAGGTTACACAATGATACCCAATTAGTCCGAGTTAACAACATTCCATTCTTTGAGGGCTTACGGCAGAGGGCATGATCCAGACTTGTTATCGGTAGTAAAATTATGAATGCCGACTTTCGTCAATATACCCATTTCCGAAAGATATGAGATAAATGAAGCCGCAAATTCGGCCGAATCCTGTTCAATGTACTTAGAACTTATCCATAAATAATATTCCCCTGGTTTTTCCGATTGATTCTACCTAGGACGATGACCGAAGCGGCCAGCATGAGCAGGCTGAGGTGGCTCCTGTCCATTTTTTCATATCGCACCGGGAGTTTCCTGAACCGGTTGAACCAGGAATGGCAAACTTCGATAACCCAATGCCTAGCCTTGAAGCCAGGGTTCTTGTTTTTTCCTTGACATCTTCGCCGCACGGCCTGACACGGGGGACATAGCCCCTTTCCCCGACCTCGCGCTGGGCAGTCTCGCCCACGTAACCGGGGCATCCAAACAAAGATTTTATGTGGACAGGGATCCCGGCCTTTGTCAGGACGCTCGATGATGACCCCATCCAGGATGGCGGCGAGCAGCTTGACATCATGGGTGTTTGCGCCTGAGCACAATCGCCCCTTTTCATCAACTAGCAGGCTCCTTTAGCTTGCCTTTTTCCCCGGCCGGTGGAGTTCCTGCCCACCAGTTCCAGCGCCATCGGCACCTTGACCATCGCGCCGTCCAGGCTTTGCCATTCCCAGGCCAGCCCCCAGTTCGCCGTATTCCAGCAGGCAGGCTCGCCATAGCCGCTCGAACAGCCCCGCTGCCTGCCATTCGAGGAAACACTTGTGGACTGCGCTGGCGCTGCCAAAGTCGGCCTTGGGGAGCGCTTCCCATGGGCAGCCCGTACGCAACACGTACAGGATGCCCTCAAACACTTTCCGTGGGTCTTGCGGCTTCCTGCCACTGCCCAGCTTGCGTTTGTAGGCCTTGTCGGAATCCCTTTGCCGCCCTAGGATCAACCCTTCCACGCGCATCCAAAAATCATCGGTAACTTTCCGGCTTTGTAGTCTTTTCAATGTATTGCAGCCTTTGCTAAGGTAATTTGTTGAAATTCTTTCACAATAACCTGGAATTTATCAAGTTATTTGTGGATAAGCTTTTAGGATTTCACTGGGAGACCATCATGGGAAGGGCAGAATTTATGCAGTTAATTAGCTCTTCGTGACTTAGGCTGTCATCAACGCAAACGGTTGAGTGCGGCCTTGAAACAAGCCTCCGACGGAGCCAATGCCCTTGACTTGATTGAGGCCTGCTTTGGGGCAAAATGCCTGTCCACACTGTGCCAATGCCGAGTTGTACCGCAACGGTTGGGTTAGCGGGCTGCAACGTTATTATCGCCGACATTGCCACAAGACCTTCAACGCTCTCACGGGCACGCCGCTGGCACGGCTTCGCGACCAGTCAAAATGGCTGGATTATCTGGCTGCGATGGCGAAGCCATTGACCGTGCACCAGTTTGCCGCCGATATTAGTGTCCATCGCAACACCGGCTTCCGATGGCGGCACTGGTTCTTGAACTGGATCAGCCAGGATCGCCCCTCTAAGCTTCACGGCATCACCAAAGCCGATGGAACCTGCCTTCTGGAATCGAACAAAGACCAACGGAACCTAGGGCGCAAGGTACGTAAACGGGGTGGCAGCGCATCCAAGCCCGTTAAAGCACAGTGGCTGGTACTCTTCCATGGCGTGGTGACTCATACTTAACCAGCTACCTGGGCTGGCGACGGGCTTTTGAACAGCAACGCCAACTCAACCCGGAAACGCTGCTCTGTGCCGCTATGGTAAATTTTCATTATTTAAGGGTGACATAGCCTTCGCGAATGATGCGCCTCGTTGCTCTGCAAATCCAAATTTACTGTTGGCGAAATAGGTTGACAGGTTGGCGGATGAGGTCTACAAGATAGTGTAGGGAATCTGCAGGACGGCGGACGATGGCGTTCCGCCGCCTCGATTAACCTCATAACTAGTGGTGATGACAATGTTGAGGATGGTGTTTGAGGTAGTGATGGTGATAGCGGTAGTGGGAGGGATGGTGTTCATGATGAAGGTGAGCGCAAAAGAGGATAACTTCAATAAAACGTTGCGCGATTATGGTGGTGACAATGAAGATGGTGACAAAGAAGATGGTGACAAAGAAGATGGTGAAAATGATCCCAAAAGCCCATAGGCTGGGTTGATAAACCCAGCCATCATCGGTAGTGCTGGTTTTCGATCCTCAACCCAGACTACAACTATTTGTTTTTATTACGCTCGTTAACTTCCTTGATGACTTCATCGGCCACGTTTTTCGGGCACGGCATGTAGTGTGAAAATTCCATGGAGAACTGGCCTCGGCCTGAAGTCATGGTACGCAAATCACCGATATAACCGAACATTTCGCTGAGCGGCACATCCGCTTTCACGCGCACACCTGTGATACCGGGATCTTGCGACTTAATCATGCCACGGCGGCGGTTAAGGTCGCCGATCACATCCCCGACATGCGCTTCCGGTGTGAAAGTGTCCACTTTCATGATCGGTTCGATCAATTGAGGCCCTGCCTTTGGAATAGTCTGACGGAACGCGGCTTTAGCGGCAATTTCGAACGCTAGGGCAGAAGAGTCAACTGCGTGGAAAGCGCCGTCAGTCAAGGTGACTTTAAAATCCAGACAAGGGAAACCTGCCAACACGCCTTTGTCCAGCATGCTTTTAAAGCCTTTTTCGACTGCCGGCCAGTATTCGCGTGGCACGTTACCACCAGTAACCGCTGATTCAAACGCAAAACCACTGCCTGGTTCACCTGGCTCAATAACGTAATTGATTTTACCGTATTGACCGGAACCACCGGACTGTTTCTTGTGGGTGTATTCATCTTCAACCCGTTTGGTGATGGTCTCGCGGTAAGCCACCTGAGGCTTACCGACGATCACATCTACGCCGTGGGTACGTCTTAAGATATCAACTTTAATGTCAAGATGCAACTCACCCATGCCTTTAAGGATGGTTTCGCCACTGTCTTCATCAGTAACAACGTGGAAAGAGGGATCTTCTTGGATCATTTTTCCCAGCGCGACACCCATTTTTTCAGAAGCGCCTTTATCCTTAGGACTAATCGCCACCGAGATAACGGGATCGGGAAATACCATCGGTTCTAATGTTGCAGGGAATTTTGGGTCGCATAGGGTATGGCCGGTTTGAACGTTTTTCATGCCCAGCACAGCGACGATATCGCCAGCTTGGGCAGAATCCAGTTCATTACGGGCATCGGCGTGCATTTCAACAATACGGCCGATACGCTCGGTTTTGCCAGTAAAGGTATTGAGCACGGATGTCCCTTTTTCCAGCTTGCCTGAGTAGATACGCAAGAAGGTCAACGCACCAAAGCGATCGTCCATGATTTTGAATGCCAACGAACGCAAGGGCTTATTGGCATCAACAATCGCATATTCACCGGTAGGATTGCCTTCGAGATCAATTTCGGGCTGGGGGTTAACGTCTGTTGGGCAAGGCAAGTAATCGACAACGCCATCCAATACCAACTGCACCCCTTTGTTTTTGAACGAAGAACCGCAGAAAGTCGGGAAGAAATCGAGATGGATAGTGCCTTTGCGGATACAGCGTTTAATGGTATCAATATCAGGTTCTTCACCTTCCAGATATTTTTCCATGACATCGTCATATTGATCGGACACCTGGTCGATCAATTTTTCACGCCATTTCTCAACATCCGCCACCATATCGGCAGGTACATCATCTATATGGTAATTCATCGGGTCGCCGGAATCGTCCCATATCCAGGCTTTGCGGGTAAGAATATCCACGACACCGGAGAACTGGTCTTCGGTGCCAATAGGCAGCGTCATCACCAGGGGAACCGCGCCCAGGACTTCTTCGACTTGTTTGATTACGCGGAAAAAATCAGCACCTATACGATCCAGTTTATTGACATAAATAACCCGCGCAACCTTAGAATCGTTAGCATAACGCCAGTTGGTTTCTGATTGTGGCTCAACCCCGCCAGAACCGCAGAACACGCCAATGCCGCCATCCAAGACCTTTAGCGAACGATAGACTTCGATAGTAAAGTCAACGTGTCCAGGCGTATCGATAATATTAAAACGATGGTCTTTCCAATAACAGGTGGTCGCAGCGGATTGAATGGTAATGCCGCGCTCTTGTTCCTGCTCCATGAAATCGGTCGTCGCCGCACCGTCATGCACTTCACCAATTTTATGAATTTTACCGGTGAGTTTTAAAATCCGCTCAGTGGTCGTGGTTTTGCCAGCATCTACATGCGCGAATATACCGATATTTCTGTAAAGCGATAAATCTGTCATAGTTGTACTCTATTGTGGGCATAAAAATTTTCTGGAGACTACTGGGGTAGTGTCTCTTAAGGGTCCTAACCTTGGCTATGGACGACAACCCTAAGTCCTGTACCAGCCAAGTTTTGAAAACCGTACATATTAACCTAAAATCCTTACAACAATACGGGAATCCTATCAAATTTTGTTGTGGTAACATTTGCGTAGATTATTAAGCCTTATTCATAAGGTTGGTTTATACCTTTTCAATCCGAGTACCAATGCGCTTATTAATAGGGTTGAACGCACTATGTCCCTTAACCTTATCCATTAATAATGGCAGTTGCAAGTAGCCTAAATGAGTTGGCTGTGCTACTAATATGCACATCATCCACAATCAATCGCCACTACCCGATAACAATCCTGTGGACATATCTAAGAAAATTTTATTCGCCGGCGATCCGCACGGAAATTTTAGGCCGCTGATAACGGCCGTGCACCACCATAGGCCGGAAGCGGTTGTGCTGTTGGGGGACTACGACCTGGAAACGCCGCTGGAAAACTCGCTGCAAGAGATTGTCGGTTTTACTGAAATCTGGTGGATTGCCGGTAACCATGATTTCGAGACACCCGACAAACACCACAATCTATTCCATTCCGCGCTGGCAGACAAAGGCCTGCACTTAAAAGTCGCTAATGTTGCGGGCATCCGCATTGCCGGGTTAGGCGGCATTTTTTTGGGCAGGGTGTGGTATCCGCCACAAGCGCCCAAATGGGCAAACAAGCAGCAATATATTGATGCCCAACGCCCCCATTTCAGGCGTGGTGAGATGCCGTTAAAGTATCAGGGCGCAATCTGGCATGATGAATTCCAAGCATTAGCGCAGTTGAAAGCCGATATCCTGGTCTCCCATGAAGCACCAGGGTCACATAAACACGGGTTTCCGGTTATTGGTGAGCTTGCCTCAGCAATGGGAGTTAAGCACATTTTTCACGGACATCTACACGAAAACTATTCCAAGACCATCAAACACAACATCCAAGTATTCGGGGTCGCGAATGCTACGGTTGCTGATTTGGCCGGTAACACGATAAGCAATTGAAGAGGAGGCTTGTTTAGCCCTAATCGGCTGGGCATCCTGGCTAAAGTCTGGTCAATCAGTTTAACATTATTAAATGCTAGTCCCAAAAACGCCGCCACACTCTACTGAAGTTTTGATAGTCACTAGCTAGTGCAGCACCGTGTTGTATTGACGATTAGACTTTCAATGATATTGTTAAATATCAATACATTATAAACAACACTATGGCTAACGAAAATCGGTGCTGCACTAGTTTTTGTCATGTACAGAGAAAATTGCCAATTATCATGAAAAAACTGCTGATTCCAGCTTTTTGCCTGTCGCATATTGTCGCCATTTTCTGGTGGACGGTATCGAACAGTCTTGGCGGAATGGTTTTGGCAAATACCGGGCAAGGGATCTTGGAAGCGAGGCTGTTCAAATGGATG
The DNA here is from genome assembly GCF_046714055.1 of Methyloglobulus sp. Classification (GTDB taxonomy): domain Bacteria; phylum Pseudomonadota; class Gammaproteobacteria; order Methylococcales; family Methylomonadaceae; genus Methyloglobulus. The sequence goes on from NZ_JBKKBJ010000108.1 coordinate 11,499, forward strand.
ATGCTGGATGATTTCCCAAGAGTGAATTCATTGCTGCAAAAGTATATTGATGTGACGGGTAGCCAGCAGTACTGGGATATTTTTGCGCCACATAGCCCTAAATTCCATCAATACTTGTCAGTTTGCGGTTCGATCGTCACTTATCCTGAGCAGGGAAAAATAGTGTGCAAGGATAAGCCCTTGTTCAGCAATCTGGATGGCAATCTTGACAACAACTCAAAAGCGTTCAAACGGTTTGGCAGTGATCGCAGCCGATTGTACCGCTTAACTGAAAATTTGGTTAACCTGGAAGACCCATTATTGCTGGAAGCTTTTACACAGTATTATCAAACACAACATCACAGCAAAGTTGCTGATAGCGCACCAGCCCAGTTAGTGTTGCATCAGTTTGAATTACATCCCGAATTGAAAGACTTGCCCAAAACCGGTTACCGGATGGATAAAGTCCTATGGATTAGCCGTTGATGCAAGGCGTGTGGGAAAATTATTGGTACAAGTCGATTGACGCGAGGCAATATGCCGCGCTACGTATTGCTTTCGGTGGCTTATCGGCTATTTATTTACTTGGCTTGTTGCCTTATGTGGAAACGCAGTTTAGCGGTTCGGGCTGGTTGAGCGATATTCAGCAAATAACCATACAAAACGGCGGTAGCTGGTCGCTGTTTTTCATTCAAACAGGAGGTCATGCCGCAATGATGGCTTATGCGGTCGTTACCGTGGGAATAGTGTCGGCTTTCCTGCTGATGCTCGGCTGGCATAGCCAGGTGACTGCTTGTATAACCTGGCTGGTTTGGGTTTCACTGTGGAATCGCAATCCGTTGCTGCTCGATGGTGACGATGCGGTGCTTAAAGTGATGTGCTTTTATTTGATGCTGTCGCCTTGCGGAAACTGCTGGTCGGTCGATGGCTGGTCAAACAAAAAGCCGCAACACGTCGCTGTCTGGCCGTTACGGTTAATTCAATTTCAGGTTGCTTTGATCTATTTCGTGTCGGGCTGGGTTAAATTTTACAGCGATGAATGGCTGGATGGCTCGATTATGCAATACGTATTGATCCATCCACACTATTCCCGTTGGGATGGCTGGGCTATCATTGACAAACCGTTGATTACAGGAATATTGGCGGGTCTTGCCGAGTTTATAAGATGGTGGGAATTGCTGTTCCCGCTCTTGCTGATAAATGCTTACACGCGCAAGTTAAGTATTTTGATAGGCATTCTGTTTCATGTGGGTCTGCTGCTGACCATGAACCTGCGTTGGTTTGCGGTCATTATGCTGTCGCTCTATCCGGCGTTGATGTCTAATAGTTGTTTTCTTCGTGTTGAGGAGAAGTTGCTTAAATATTTTCCGCTAGCGGGTAAGGCGCAATAGCCGTTGGCGTATTGCGCCAAACGTTGGACTCCGTTGTGTCGCAACACGCCGCTCCTATTCTGATCTACAAAATTAATAATCAAATCACTCGGCGACTTTCACCAACCAACCGCCTGCGCCTTTGCAATTACTTTGTGCATCGGCAGTGATGGCAATTCTGGCATAAGCGCTTTTAACTGATGCAGGTAGGCTTCCACTGACCTCAAAAGTACCGTCATTTTTTGGATTGACTTTGATGGTCGCTGGCTGATCTTTTACGGTGACCTTAATGGTATTTGGGTAAGCGTTTTTAGATGCGGTGAAAGAAAAGGCTGAACCCGTTGCAACTTCCGCATTTTCAGCCGGAACAAAATCTGTAAATTTAGGTTTGTCACAGGCTTTTGAACTGCTACTGCCGCCTCCGTAAGCCCAGCAAGCGCTGGTAACAAACATTAATGCAAAAATCCACAAGCAATTATATTGTTTCATTATTATGCCTCATCGTGTTGTTATAGTGGTTTTTGGGGGTGCGTTGTACAAGTTAACTGATTTCAGAAAATTGTCAAACAGTGCCTGTCTTAGCTTATAAGTTCCGACGTTTGGGATAACCTGCTATCACTACTAATGTGGTGTCTGTAGTAAAAGCCAGGAAAAATTGTTGGCTAGCCAGTAATCGCAGTTATACTTCAAGGAATGGAGGCATTTCGAATCCTTATATAGTCAGTTAACAATAAAAGGGTGGTTCAAGTGATAAAAAAAATTTTGCAGGATTACCTGAACGTCGTTTTGGTGAGTTATTTATTGCTTAGTGGTAGTGTGATGGCTGAGAAGAATGCCGCTGAAAAAACGGCAGTGGCTATTTTTGCAGGAGGCTGTTTTTGGTGTATGGAACCGCCGTTTGATGCCTTGCCCGGTGTTATCAGTACGATATCGGGTTACACCGGAGGCCATACCGAAAACCCCACTTACAGAGAGGTTTCAAACGGCAAAACAGGCCATGTAGAGGCTGTGGAAGTGACTTATGATCCGGCTAAAATAACCTATGATAAACTTCTTGAGGTCTTTTGGCATAACATAGACCCGTTTGATGACGATGGACAATTTTGCGACAAAGGCGATCCGTACAAAGCGGTCATTTTTTACCAGGATGAAAAAGAGAAACAGCTCGCTGAAGCAGCGAAAACAGCCGCTAAGACAAAGTTGCCCGATGAACCTATAGTTATCTCAATAAAGCCTGCCGGAAAATTTTTCCCGGCTGAAGAATACCACCAGGATTACTACCTAAAAAATCCAAAAAGGTATAAGTTTTACCGCTTTACTTGTGGGCGTGACCAACGTCTCAGTCAGGTTTGGGGTGAATAAAATGCCAAGTTTGGACTATCGGGCCGCCCCGATTATGTTTGAAACCGTTCGGGCTTGTCGAAACCCGCTAGCCTTCCGGCTCAAGGCTACGGAGTTAATACTTCATAAGCCTAAACTTTTTGAAAAGTTGGTTAATGCTTTAATTGCCCATTATTCCCTATTAAAAAACAGGATTACAAAGATAAGCCCAACCACAACAGCAGGCATGATGAAATAACTGCCTTGCGGTTCTTCCTAGTTTTCGGTGCCTTTACGCAAGGCCGGGTCTTTAGCCCCATCATACTTTTCCCCTAGTTTAATTAAAATCGTATTGGGTCGAATTAATTCAAAGGTGTCCCCGTAGCTAAGGCTAGGCAAAAAATCAGGCGATTTAAAATTAGGGCCGCTATTTGCAGAAACTTGAAAACATGGCAAAGTGCCAAGTAAGATGATAATGCCCAAGATTGGAACTATTTGTTTTATCATGGTTTTCTCCGAATTAATTGTAGGAAAATAGAGTAAGCAACTCATGCTTAAGTTTAGCCCTGCAATCTTAATGGAACCTCTAAAAATTCAAAAAACTCCTTTTCCCTTCGGGAGAAGGTTGGGATGAGGGCTTTATATTCAAACGCTTACATCCCTCACCCTAGCCCTCTCCCAGAGGGAGAGGGAATTGCCTCAACCCAATTCTTTAGCGGCATCTTCAGTCCGGGAAAACACCTTGCCGGGCTTGAGTTGTTCAAGAAAATCGGTTTTGCCCAGTTATTCCAGGAACAGGTTA
>NZ_JBKKBJ010000109.1:0-9735 GCF_046714055.1 Methyloglobulus sp.
TTGGTTACGCAATGACTCGACGCGATGTCGGAATGCTTTGCATTTTCACTACGCAAAAAAACGCTTCGTGAAAACGCCCAGCCCTATCGCTTCTGGGGACTACTCGACTCCTGTCTCGCAGCGGTTGCACGCTATTGCGTAGTTAGTTCATGCTGGGTGAATCGCCGTTTGGCATTAGAAGCAACTACCATAATCCAGCAATATATCTTCACAATTGAAAAAGTTACGCGGATAATCAATGCGAATCAACAGTTTCAGGCCGTATTCAACAAATACGGCGATCGTTGCTAATCGGGCTAAGGCCGCCCAAATTCGCGCTTGCGTATTACATGAACAGCGCCATATGCTGGTTGTCCACCATACGATGGTTAAAAGAAGAATAAAATGTATTTCATCCCAAGTTGAAACGGTTATGGTTCCGGCTTTTGCCAGCAGGTCTGCCGTAAGTAAACTTGCATTTAATAATAGGAAAAAAGGCCAAAATACCCAATAAAGAGAGATGCCACCAAGCCAAGATGCCAGAAGAAAACTTTCAAAAGGCTGTTGTTGCCAGTTTTGCTCAGGTGGGGGCGCACTGAAATAAAGTATGGCGAAGATCGCACCCACCATAAACAGGCATTCAATTGGGCTGACTAAGCGAATGTCATTAAACAATATGGGCAAGGAATAAAAAAACATAATAAATATTCAGGTTATTTTCAGATTGAAAAGAAATCATACCAGTACATAGGGATCGGGGATTATGCAAAGTTTTTGTCGTACGGCTGGAAACGTTGATGTAAATGGACTCCCTAACCCGACTAAATTGGAAGCGCTTTTGTCCTGTTTTTGCCTGCATTTATTGTTAGGATTGGATAAAAATTATGCATCCGAGCTATAATTAAAATCTTAAATTGCCACACTCCACACTTCACCAGCACGATGCGGCAGTTTCATCCTGCTAATATTGCAATCACTACGTCTTTTTACACACCACGAGGGAAACACTAATGAAAATTCAATTGCTGTTTATGGTAAGTATAATCTGTTTTTTCTGTACCGGCGCTTTTGCCGAATCAGGGGCCGCCGTAACGGGATTGTGTAAGGATGGAACTTCTTACACGGGTACATCAAAGAAGGGCGCTTGCCGGGGGCACAAGGGCATCAAGGAATGGTATGGCGATAAGGCTACCGCTGCAACAACTAGCCCAGCCGCTGCAAAACCCACGGCAGCAAGTGCCAATGGCGCAGCTACCGGTTTATGTAAAGATGGAACGCCTTATACGAGTGCTTCCAAGAAAGGTGCCTGTAGGGGTCATCAAGGTCTTAAGGAATGGTATGCAGATAAGCAAGCCCCAGCTGCAAGCGAGGCAGCGACAACTGACGGCACTGCTACCGGTTTATGCAAAGATGGAACGCCTTATACGGGCGCTTCCAAGAAAGGCGCGTGTAGGGGCCATAAAGGCATCAAGGAATGGTATGGCAATAAGGCTCCGGCTGCAACAACTAGCCCAGCCGCTGCAGAACCCACCTCAAGTGCCAATGTTGCCGCTACCGGTTTATGTAAAGATGGGACACCTTACACTGGTGCTTCCAAGAAAGGCGCATGTAGGGGTCATAAAGGTCTTAAGGAATGGTATGGCGATAAACCTGCTGCCGCAGCAAGTACCTCTGCACCAGCCATAGCCACGCCAGCGCCAGAAGCGCAAGCTAATGCTGCGGCTACCGCATTATGTAATGATGGCACCGTTTATACAGGCGCTTCAAAAAGAGGCGCTTGCAGAGGGCATAAAGGTATAAAAGAGTGGTATGCGGATAAACCAGCAAAAAGCGCCGCCCCAGCCCCCGCAACGGCTCCACAAGCAGCAGCTCCAGCAGCAGGATCCGGTAAAGTATGGGTCAACACCCGCTCCAAAATTTACCACTGTGAAGGCAGTAAATTTTATGGCAACACTAAAGAGGGCGAGTACATGTCCGAAGTCGACGCTCAAGCTAAAGGTTACAATGCCAATCGTAAGAAAGTCTGTAACTAAGGTAATTGCTTAGGGAGGCCTAATTTTTTGTTCCGTTCGTGGTTCGCTAGTCTAACCGAGCGGAATCAATAGTTTTGTGTTTGTACTAGGCTTATAGCAGGGTGGATATATCAGCTTCATCCGGTTTCAAGGGTACATAACGATTTGCTTATGTACCAGACTCGCTATTGGGTTTGAAGTTGGTGTTACTTTGCTTGCTAGAAGCCAAGGATGGCTATACAGCCCTGTGAACTGGATATCGGCACCACCGCCAGTCGGGCGGCTTAAACGGCATAGACCCAAATTCTGCCCCACTGGAAAGGGTATTTTCAGGGGTTCCTATAGCAAACACTCCCAACCTTCAACTGGTTTTCAATGATAAGGCGCTGACAATTTCCTTACCTTCTCGTTTAGGATCCAGTGTTGAATCCAGGATAAAGACACGCTCGTTCGGTACGCCGCCCTTCTGGACGATGTATTTTGCGATGGCTTGCGCCCGTTCGGATGCCAGGTCTTTAAGGCGTTTAGGGTCGGGCTTGATAATTTCTGACATCTTTTGTTTAGCGACCTTGTAAAAATCTCCGGCATCGGAATTAACCAACTTTGGGATGCCAAAAATCGATTTCTCGCCCATCGTGGGGAATTTTTTGATGAACGCGTCAGCCAGCAAATCGTTGTAGTCGTCTTCTGACAGTTCAACGTACTCTGCACGCACTTTCTTGCCTTCTTCTTCGCTGAGTTCTGCGGCTTTTGTCTTTTTGAGTTGATTCAATAAGGCCTCTTCGCGGAGAATCGGCCAATCTTGCCCTTCAAAAGCAGCGCCTTTGATTTCGAGATTAAGCACCGGCTTTTCTTTCAACGCTTTTGCCACACTATCCAGTTTACTCATTTCCTTTGTGTCCAAGATCTCCTTACCGGGCGCAAAACCGATCACACTCAAGTTCTCCTCACTACCCACCAAAGAAGCAAGAGCATTGAAAGGCGAAGTCACTATTTTGGTCAGCACATTAACCAGCGCATCGACGATAATCCCGCCAATGCTGAATTGAGGATCTTCCAAGCTGCCTGTCAACGGGACATCCAGTTTTATTTTCCCGCTGGAATCTTTAAGTAATGCGATCGCCAACGCAAGCGGCAACGACACGGCATCAGGATTATCAACTTTTTCACCTAATTCAAGCTGGTCAATCAAAATATTATTTGCAGCGCTCAATTTGCCTTTTTTTACTTGATATTTTAGACCCACGGTCAACTTACCTTTTTCAATTTTGTAACCGGCAAACTGCACCATATAAGGGCTCACCAAAGGCATGGGCATACCGTCAAAGTTGAGGTCTATATCATAGATGCCTTGATATGGCCTGATTTCTCCCTTGATGTCCACAGGTGCCAAATCGTATGCGTTGCCTTTCAAATCAACTTTAACGGTAGCCTTTTGGTCAGATGAAATACCATGTGCACCGCCATCCAAACTTTTAATTTGCGCGGCAAAAGGCAGTATTAAAGAAAGATCGGCAAAATCTGAGGAACCGTCAACGATTTTAACCTTATCCAGTTTGAAAACTGGTTTATTGCTTTGCGTAGCTTTGCCATGAGCCGCCTTGACGGATTTGGCAGGTTTCGCTGATTTATCTGGGTTACTTTTATCGGCAATCATGATATCAGAGAAGTTCACCGTTTTGTCTTTTCTGATGGTGACCTTGGCGTAAGGCTTTTCGATCAATAAGGTCGAAGCGCTATAACGGTTAGCCAACAGATCAACGTCCAAGTCTTTGAACGTCAGGTTCTCCCATTTGACAAAATCCTTATTCAGGATCTGGTCACGGGTCAACAAATCGGCGATTCCCGTGTTGCCTTTGAACTTAACACCCAGCGGCTTTTCCGGAGGCTGCTGGACAACGAGTTGTCCGGCTATGTTGAATTTGCCATCCAGCACGTCCAGCCGTGCAAATTTTTCGACATAGGGCTGGAATTTTTCCAGGTCAATATTTTTGACATTGACATCTATTTTTGCAGCAAGAGGCGAGATAATGGCTTCGCCTTTCAGTTTGATTGAACCCGTTTTGTTTACACCGATATCGAGTTGGAAGGGAAGTTTCGCTTCGGGTTTGTTGGTGATGTTAATGACTTTTAGATTGATCGGCTTGGCCGTCATTGTTGCTGGTTTCTTGAGTGATCTATCCTCAAAATTTACCATATAGTTAATCAATTCTAAGGTAGCTATATTTAGCAGCCAATCTTTTTCGGGTAAAACCGGTTGTGCAGCCGCAGTAGCAACGGTGGCTGCGGTTTTCACATCTTCCTTGAAGTCAACGGTTTTAGCGGTGGCGTAGTCAGGCCGAGTAACTTCCACTTTTTTGCCTTCCTGTGTTGGAATTAATTTTTGATAATTGAGTGAGCCGTCGGGATTGAGCCAAGCCTGAAATTCGGCATCTTTTGATGATATTAACGCTATCTTGACTTCCTTGTTTTTTAGATTGATTTCCATATCGCTAAGACCAAAGGCCGGAATTTTGATTAATGTTGCGTTTTCACCTTTTTCAGCTAGATGCAAATCGTGAAATTCAAACTTGCCTTGGTTGACATGGATATGTTTCGTTTTCTGGCTTATGTCCAATTGATAGGCAGTTTCAAACGTTAGATCTGGAATTTTGACTTCCACCATTTGCTTGTTAAGACCATTTAACAATAGATTCTTGATCGCTATAACAGCTTTGTTCGCGACTACTTTAAGTCCATCCTTGGATTGACTGACCGTAATATCTGTTTCATGAATGAAATTAGGGATGGTAACAGAAATGGGATCGGGGGCATGATTGGAAAATTGCAGGTCGCGGCTATCCAGCTTGGCTTTGTTGACCACGACATCCAGGTTGTTATTGGCAATCGTGGCGATACAGTCGGTTTCAACGGCAAAAGTCGGTGTTTTAAGCAGGGTTTTGCTGGCGCTTTTATCAGCAAATTGAAAGTCGCGCAGTTCAAACCGGCTTTTCTTGATGGTTACTTTCAGGTCTTTTTTGTCGAACCCTACCTTATAATCGACATTGAATAGCTCATGGCCCTGCAAATCGAAAGCAGCGGCATCAGACAAGGCTAAAGCCAACACTTTCTGCAATTGCACTTTGTCAAGTTTAATACCACCTTCCGAAAAAATAGGATTGACTCCGACCGTTGCCTTCCAGTCTAATTCCCCCCCCGATTTAAGCGCCAGGCTGAAATCTAATTTGGCTTTTGTGTTAGCCTCGGTACTTAAATCACTAACATTCAGATTAATCGGAGACAACTCTTCCGATACAGGCTTGTTGAAATGCTTATCATCCCAGAATAATTTTCCCTCTTTTATCGACAGCTTGACAATATTAATTGGAAATATCTCGTCATCATCTGGCTCCTTTGGCTCTTCCTGCTTCTTAGGCTTAGCCATGTCCTCAAAATTAAATTTACCGTCTTTCTGTTTGGCAAGATAGATCGTTAGTTTGTTTAGGGTAATTTCATCAATCACCAAAGCCAGTTGTTTGATGGACTGGAACGCGTTTATCTTGACGTTAAAATTGTCGAAACCTACAAATGGCTGACCATCCTTTTCCTGAATCTTAAATCCTTGAATGCTGGCAAGTAGTGTGAACGGGTTGAATTCTATGTTAGTAACCGATGCCTTCCTGCCCGTTTCTTCTTGAATGATGCTGGGTATTTTTGATTTCAAAACCGCTGGCACTATATAAAAGCCCAACACGGCATACGCTGCGACCAGGCAAACGGTGATGATAAAGGGTTTAAGGAATCTTGCGAATGGCTCAGGAAGCTTTATGTATTTCTGATTCAGATCTTCGATAAGGCCAGGGCGAACCTTAACTTGTTGGCCTTGTTCGTTTTTCGTCTTGAACTTGTCGAATGGTCGAAGTATGGCCTGAATCTCCTTATTTAGGGATTCTTTGGCAGCATTTAATGCTTGACTGGTTGACATAATCCCGGATTGACGGGAACGCTCATCGCCTATTTGACCTGGGGGGGGGCTATCTGGTGATCGCCACCCCAGGTTGAATTTTGACCGAAACTGCTGACTTGCCCTATAAATCCAGGTAGCCAGTTTCTTCATGTAAGACTGTATCAAGTCCTTGTACCTCTTCATCGGGGGTGACACGCAGGCCTATGCACTTATCCAATCCCTTAAGGATCAGGTAACTGAACAATGCGCTCCACGTGATAGTCGCAATGATCGCCAAGGCTTGGACGCCTACTTGATCGATGTTGGTGACGCCCTGGGCAAGTCCTATACCTCCCAGGCTAGCTTCAGCAAACACGCCGGTTAGCAACGAACCCGTAATCCCACCGATGCCATGCACAGGAAAAACGTCCAGGAATTGTCAATAATCAGTTTGCGTTTGACGAATTGGATAGCAAAAAAACAGACGGTTCCGGCGGTTACGCCAATCACCAGCGCACCCATAGGGCCGACAAAACCGGATGCCGGGGTAATCGTACCCAATCCAGCCACCATTCCGGTCACAATACCCAACACGCTGGGTTTGCCAAAGCGTATCCATTCGATGAACATCCAGGTTAACGCGCCTGATGCTGCGCCAATATGGGTGGCTAACATCGCCATACCTGCGCGGCCATCCGAGGTCAAAGCGCTGCCCGAATTAAAGCCAAACCAGCCTACCCACAACATCCCAGCGCCAGTCACCACCATCGTCATATTATGCGGCGGCATGGCGGTGGTCGGAAATCCTTTGCGTTTTCCGATGACTAAGGCCGACACCAAAGCCGCGACCCTGGCATTGATATGGCTCATTATGCCGCCGGCAAAGTCCATCACGCCCAAATCGAATAACCAACCGTTGCCCCATATCCAGTGGCAAACCGGCACATAAACCAAGCACAGCCACAAGCCGCTAAACCACAACATGGCCGAAAACTTCATCCGCTCGGCAAACGCACCTACAATCAGGGCTGGTGTAATAATGGCAAAGGTCATTTGGAACATGAAATATACCGTTTCTGGAATGTCCCCTGTCAATGATCCCGTATTGATCTCGGGCAGGAACATTTTAGCCGTGCCGCCCAGATATTTTTGTAGGCCGCCGCCATCGGCAAAAATCAGGCTATAAGCGCCTGCCAGCCAAAGTATGGATATTGCACAGGTGATAGCGAAACACTGCATCAATACCGACAGTACGTTTTTACTCCTGACCAAACCTGCATAGAACAGCGATATACCCGGGATAGTCATGAACAGCACTAACGCGGTAGAAGTGAGTGCCCAAGCGGTATTCGCCTAGTTTAATTCAGCCGCTGAAACGAGTCCAGAAACCCAAAGCAAAGCAAGGCATAAGGCATGTTTTTTTTGAAAAACATCATTTTTTCCTAGGCGCCGTTTAGATGGCATCTTCCCCTGTTTCACCCGTCCTGATACGAATCACCTGTTCAAGGTTCGTTACAAATATTTTACCGTCACCGATCTTGCCAGTATTGGCCGCCTTAACAATCGTTTCCACCGCCTTATCCACCACTTCATCACCCACGGCAATTTCGAGTTTGACCTTTGGCAAAAAATCAACGACATACTCTGCCCCCCTGTACAGCTCGGTATGGCCTTTTTGACGGCCAAAGCCCTTGACTTCCGTGGCAGTCACGCCTGCCACACCTATTTCGGACAAGGCTTCCCTGACATCGTCCATCTTGAATGGTTTAATAATCGCTGTTATTAGTTTCATGATTGCTCTCAATTATTTGTGGCTTGAAGTTATGTATTTCATAGGCTGCAATCATACACATTATTTATCAACATACAACGAGTAAACGGGTTCGTGATCCCAAAAAAATCTGCGTTTATGTGTCATAGCCTAATTTAAGTTTGATAGAATTTTTTGCATAGCATAATCTGATCCAAAGAGTAGTCGCTTTAATTGCCACTACCCTTTGTGCAATGCCGTTAGTTTTCCACTCAAGGTTAAAACCATTCTACTAGGCTGGATTATTAACGCAACGAAAGGCCTGATCCTGTTCTTCTAAGGTGACCAAATAAAACTTAGGCGGTGTTAACGAGACTAAAAATTTAAAAAATATTAGTAAAATTAATATTTTATGCAGTTTCGACCACTTTGTTTGGCTAAATACAGTTGCTTATCGGCGGCGGCAAAGAGTGAATTGGCCGTAGAACTTGAATCGCTTATGGCAAGGCCGATAGACACGGTAATGCCAGGCATGGCGGAACCTCCGGGATGGGTAATGATTTGATTTTCTGTTTCTAGGCGTATCCGTTCCGCCAGTGCAATGCCGACGGTTTGGTTGGTGTTTGGCAATAAGACCATAAATTCTTCGCCGCCGAAACGCGTGGCGAAATCATAAGGTCGAATATTTTTTTTTAAAACATTTCCCAAGGTAATGAGCGCCAGATCTCCGCCCTGGTGTCCTTGTATATCATTGTATTTTTTGAAATGATCGACATCAATGATTAGAATGCACAGTGGTTGTGCAAATTTAATCATTTGCGTGAGGATACGAGGAAGTGCATTATCGAGCCAGCGGCGGTTGTAGAGTCCAGTTAGGCCGTCGATGTTGGCTTGATTGGCAAGTTCCAATATTTGGAGTTGATCATTGATGATTTTTTGCGTATTGGCTTTCATCCACTGTGTAAGTAAGCGAAGCAAATTGTAGGCAATCGGATGGGTGTTTTGAATGAGATTAAGCAGAAAATCGCGGTGTATGGGAAATACACGGCAGTGCTCTTTGGCCTTAACATAGGCGGATGGGGCGGTATCGTCAATAATTGACATTTCACCCACTGAATAACCTTGGGTTAACTCCCTGATTACGGGTGAGTCCGGTGAATTAAAATGTACCGTGAGAGTGCCTGAGAGCAATAAATAGATGTGTTGATTGCCCTGTTCGGGTGAGAGCAGCAATTCACCAGGCCTTAATTCCAAAGGGCAAGCATGCGCTGAAACCTGTTCCATGATGTCATCTGATACATTCTGTAATAATTCAGTTTTTGCTAACTCTTGGATAAGAAGAGCCATAGGACTTCCAGTTTTGTTGAGTGTGGAATGGCAGTCAAAAATGCGGGAATGTGGTCAGATCTTTCATTGTGCATTCCCTAACCCGCGTATGATACGACTAATGCTTGAATAGTGTAATTGAAAGTGCGTAGAGCGTATAAGCGAAGTGTCATGCATTCTGTTGAAATCGGCATTCGACGGATGGCGCAGGCTTATCCGTCCTACCCCGCTGTCGTTCATTGCCAAGGTACAGCAGAACAATAACAAACCATTTTTTGGAAAGAACGAACCGTGCTTATCCGGTTGTCACAGACACCTACTAGATATAGTGGGTCAGGATTTTTTGGCGTAAAGCTCGGCGTAGGTGGGGGACAGTGACCTCACCCGCGATGCCGAGCAGAGAACGGAAGGCATTGAAGGGGTAGAAACGGCGGTTGAAGCGGAAGGTGAACTCGTTGAGACATGCCTGTAAGTGTTGTGGGCTGACACCGTGATGGGTGCCGCGCAGCCAGGTTTTGGGATTGGGGAACACGAGGTGGATGATCGGCAGGGAGGTTTCGGCGACTTGCATATCCCCTCGCCCCGCGACGGCGGTGTGGAAATAATTACGTTTGGCAAGGTCGGCGTAACCCCCCAGTCGTCGGTGATGATGGCGGTGCCTGGTGCTACGGTGCTTTCGATGAAGCCGCCCAACGACTTGGGGCTTCGACCAGGCACCAAGGCGGGCCGAACGCGACCGGCGT
>NZ_JBKKBJ010000110.1:0-3862 GCF_046714055.1 Methyloglobulus sp.
CCCGTGTCCTCAAGAGCCAGAGATTGTCAGGGTCAGGCCGAAAATTGGTGCTGCTATTGTTGCCGGTAGGTGTAGGCCGCAAATCATTTTCGCGGTACTCATAGCGGGTGCGGAGGTCCAAGCCAACATCCAGCCATTCTACATCTCGGAACTGCTCGAACTGGGTTTTGCTCAAATTCCGCACATAACTTGGCGGATCGGGTTCCGGTTCGACGCGGTAACCCTTGGTTTTGCGGTAATAGTCTTCGGCATTTGCCAAACCGGGCAAAACCAGTAGCAAGCCGAGTGCGCTTGCTGCTGGCAGAAATCTATTGAAATAATGACTCATGTTTATATCCTTGTTTAGTGCTTTGATAACTTGAAATTTTGATTAATAAAGCCAATCGGTCTAAGCCAAAGCAACTTCCGGTTATCCGGTCGGCACCCAGTCACAGCCAATGTTGTTATTCGCCGTTGTTACGGTAGAGGTTAGGATGAATACCTACCCAGGGCAGATCGCCCGTCAAAGCGCAGCTTCTCCTTGCTCTCGATTTGTACAACCTTGCTTTCGTGGACAATAATTTCAACAGAGCCAAAGCGTATCCCTTGTAATGCGATAGTAATCTGGTTTGCGATGTCAGTTCCTTGCTGTTCTTTATCGTATTTTCTTGTGTCTAGCCCCATTAAAAACACCCCTGCATTTGCCTATTGTTGGACGTAGCGCGTATTCATTGTGGAGATAATCTTAAAGGGGATATTATTTTTAATAAAACGATATTATTCGATATTTATATTTTATAATAAGATATAAATTAATCTGCTTCTCGCGGGGGTGCTGGATTCAATGCCGTTAAGTTAAGTCATTTAATTCCTTCTCCCTTGAGGGAGAAGGTTAGGATGAGGGGTGTAAACACTTGATTTTAACCTCCTCACCCCCCCTCTCCAGCAGGAGAGGGGGGGTCTTTCTCAACTTAACGGCATTGGGTGTGGATTTAGCCACCGCCTGACATATTACCTAGGAAAGCATACTATGCTTAAGGTCGTTAGGAGCAGGCAGCGCAAGGGTTTGAAATCTGTTCTGAAATGACACAAACGCTTTTGTGTCCCTTTTTAGCTGAATATTTCACGAAAGTTGACTCAGGCTTAAGCTGCCTTGCGATCCGATTTCTGAGGCGGCACAAACTGGGTCTTTATTGGCAAACTGTGTCATATGACACAGTTTAATTGGTGACCCTTTATTTTCTCTGTTAAAGTCATAGCTCCTTTGATTCTGGAGGATCGTTATGAAAATTCAAACCCTATTGATATACCTTGCGCTGTCTTTTTCGCTGTTGTCAGCAAATGCGTAGACCGCTGCCGCACATGATTGTGCTATGACTAGCAAAAATTTTAACGATTTTCCACACGGTTTTACGAGTGCCCGGTTTTTCCTTTCAGTCGCTCGAAAAAGCATATCACGAAGACAAACCGCCAGATATTACGGATTATAATGTGTCTTTAACAAAAATTACGGGTATGTAGCCATGAAAATTGCTATCATCGGGACTGGACGTGTCGGCTCCAGTGTTGCTTATGCCTTGGTCCTCAAACAGTTTTGCAATCACTTGGTGATTGCTGGCCGTAGCTATGAAAAAGCAAGGGGTGATGCACTGGATCTGCAGCACACCCTGGCCTTTTGCTCACGGCCCATGCGCATAGAAGCCTGTACCAATGAACAAGTCATGGATGCCGATATCATTGTCATCACGGCATCGGTTGATACCGAAGGGCAGGTTATCACTTCCCGGATACAGCTGGGCAATAAGAATGCCGCCATGTTCAGGGAATTGATCCCCATACTGGCTGCTAACAATCCTGACGCCGTACTTATCGTTGTCACCAATCCGGTAGATGTGATGACGTATGCTGCGTCTAAATTATCCGGTTTCTTACCCAATCGGGTGATGGGCGTTGGAACTTTGGTTGACTCTGCCCGTTTCCGGACCCTATTGTCGCAGGAAGTGCATATCCATCCTGGTGATCTCCGCACCTATATCCTGGGTGAACACGGCCCCAATCAGTTCCCTATCCTGAGTAGCGCCGAAGCGGGTGGCGAACGTATTCGCGACACGCCCCGTCATCGGGAGCTATTTACCCAGGTTATCGAAGCAGGGTTTGAAGTTTATCGACTCAAGGGCTACACCAACCATGCCATCGCCACGGCCACCTGCATGGTTGTTGAAGCAGTGGCTTTTGACGAATCCCGTACCATGCCCCTAACCACCCGATTCGACGATTGGATGGGTATTCAAGACAACTGCTTCAGTATCCCCGTGGTGGTAGGCCGCAGCGGCATTATTCGTCATTTGTATCCTGAAATGAATGACGATGAACAACAAAACCTGCAAACTGCCGCTGCAGTTATCAAAAGCACCATTATTTCTTTAATTCCCGACTTGGTTGGTTAGTCCTTGTGTAAGATCATTATCATGTGCACAGTGGTTTTATACCCGCGCCATGCTTGTCACATAAGGCTAAATGCAAATTGGCTACCTTTGCCCAGACGCTCAGAAAGGTTTAAACTCGGGATGTCCGGCATCTTTTAGGCGGCGTAAATTTAACGGGTGAAAATAACCCAACAATCCTCATGCTTCCAAGTGTTGAATTACCAAACAACAGGCAATTCCCTACGCATCAATTTAAGCAATTCGTAGGTTGCGGGTGAGCTTGCTAACCCCAATATATGTGTTTAGGCAGTTGTTATTGTTGGGGTTCGTGCCTCACCCTATCCTACCGTGCTAGACTTTTTGTGCCGCATTTGGTACGATGAAATTTCCTGATGAAATCCATTTAAGTCGGTTATTTTCATAATGTTGGAGGTTTCTATGAGCGTAAACACAACACCTGAAAGGGTTGTATTTACCGCACTAAAGGACAGCACGGCGGAGGACTGGAAGATTCTCTGTGCGCATTATAAGCATCTTGTCAAAGAGCTGCCTGACCGCATACTGGATCACCTTAACCTGCTCAACGGCGATTTTGGCGGCTTTCCGGTTGACAGGCTGCAACATTCCCTGCAAACCGCAACGCTCGCCCATCAAGCCGGCGAGGACGAGGAATATGTCGTTTGCGCCTTACTGCACGACATCGGCGATACCCTCGGCAGTTACAATCATGCCGATATCGCGGCCGCAATACTGAAGCCTTTTGTGTCGGAAAAAAACCATTGGATGATACAACATCACGGCATTTTCCAGGGCTACTATTTTTTCCATCACCTTGGCCTAGACCGGAACATGCGGGAACAGTTTCGAGGGCATCCCTGCTTTGAGCGTACCGCAACGTTTTGCGGAAAGTACGATAATCCGGCATTTGACCCGGCTATGGAAACCATGCCTTTGAAGGAATTTTCGCCGATGGTGCGCCGAGTTTTTGCATCGCCTAGGCAATCAATTTATAGCGCAATGCTATAAGTGCTGTAGGATTACGACTGCATGGATGCAGGAGGTAGGCGGAAAAATGCTCCTGCATTTTCCACATTCACCACATCCCTGTGGCTTGGCAATGCAGGACGACAAACTGCTCCTGCGTTTGCTGCATTCAGTACATCCTGTACTTCAGCGGTTGCCGAGACGCGCAAACCTCTCAAGCTTCACACAGTAAAGATTTTCCGCGCGTCGTAATCCGCCATTTCGCGGCAATGGTTCCAGACCATTTGCCGCACTTCCGTCCTCCAGGGATGGGGGAAGTGCGGTAGTCGGTAGGGAACCGACACCGCCTCCATCCCTGGTGGTCGGATGGACACCGCAGTTGGCGGATTACGCCGCGCCCAGAGGTCAAACAAAACGGATAGATCGCGTATGTTGCGCGGCTAATCCGCCCTACAATTTATCCGACTTACGGA
>NZ_JBKKBJ010000111.1:0-4260 GCF_046714055.1 Methyloglobulus sp.
CCGGTATCCAGAGCACAAGGATGTGACTCACCACCAACACATCATTGAGTTTACATCCGTGTAGCCTAGACCCCCGCAATCCATGCCGGGGTGACGGCTATTTTGAGGTTCTGCTACTTCGGCTGAAAGTTGTACGTAATCAGGTAACAGCTTGATTTGTTTTAAATATCCATAATTAACTGATAAGGTTATTGGATAAGGACTCCATTCAAAAAGCAATTTACCACAAACCCATCAAACCCCACCCCAAGGTAACTCAGGAAAAAACTCCGCCTGCATCCGACGGCAATAATCCAGCAGATTTTGCTTGCCCAGTGCGTGAACTTTCAGGGGGGATTCGATAGGACAACCCAGGGTATTGACGAGTATGCCATAAGCACTTGCATCCAGGCTGGTTGGTTGGTTGCTTGCCCATAAAGTACGGTTTGCTACCGAGAAAATCGGCAAGGCTATCAATATCTTCCTTACCGAGTTCAAATATTTCTTCTTGCGTCAGCCGCCCTATGCCATGCCCCTTAATTTGTGCATTGATCTTTTTGCGATAAAGCGCTGCCGCCAGATCGCGGGCAACCGGCGGCAGGCCACCGAAAATCGCCTGTTTATTCGTTTGCCAATTTTCTTCCGTATAATTCCAGCGCGTGACCATGCCAACCCAATACAAATGCTCTTCCAAAAGCCGCTGGTAAGACTTGGCAATGCCTTGTTCTTCAAGTGAAAGCAGCGCCTTGTCAGTATCGCCATACGTTGCTTTGAGATAATTCACAATCACCCGGGAATCAGAAAGTTTGCGCCCCTTGTCTTCAATATACGGAAGCTTTCCCCGCGGCCCTTTGAGCGGCAGGGTTTCCACAATTTCATAGGGAAGCTTGTTGATGCGGAGGTAAGTCTCAAGCTTGGCGCAAAATTGGCTCAGGTTAGGAATGCCCCAGGTACGGGCGAACTGGTAAAGTGTAATCATCTTTTTACTCCAGAGGATGTGGTCATATAAAGCCACTTAGGCTCAACTCATAAGTGCAATTCATTTTTAAGAATTGGAGGGGTCAGTTGCTGTAAAGTTCTGGGTTTTTGAATAACGGGTAGTCTCGCAACACACTCACGATAAACAATCTATGAAATTTCATAGGCAAATGCTTGTCTACAGCCTCATGGTAGCATAGTGGTAATAAAGGAGGGCAACATGCCACAGCAAAAAAGTTACATCCGCTGGTTCAACGAACTAACTATCGAAGATATCCCCTTGGTGGGCGGTAAAAATGCCTCATTAGGTGAAATGTACCGCGAGTTAATCCCCCAAGGGATCAACATACCGAATGGTTTCGCCGTTACCGCCGAAGGTTATCGCTACATGCTGGATCAAGCGAATGCCTGGAGCGAACTGCATCTGGCGCTGGATGGCCTTGATGCTGACGATGTTGCTGACCTGGCACGACGCGCACGCAAAGCCCGGGAAATCATTTATGCCGCACCCTTGCCCGATCTGCTGGAAAAGCAAATTCTTGAGGCCTATAGCCAGCTTCAAAACCAGTATGGTGAAGATTTAAGCCTTGCCGTCCGCAGTTCGGCTACCGCTGAGGATTTACCGACAGCCAGCTTTGCTGGACAGCAGGATACTTATCTGAATATCCGGGGCGAACGGCCTTTACTGGAAGCGTGTAAACGTTGCTTTGCCAGCCTGTTCACCGACCGTGCAATCCATTACCGCATTGACCAGGGCTTTGACCATTTTAAACTCGGGCTTTCCATCGGCATCATGAAAATGGTGCGTTCTGATTTGAAAGCCAGCGGCGTCATGTTTTCCCTGGATACCGAATCAGGATTCAATGATGTGGTGTTTATTACGGGTGCTTATGGTCTTGGTGAAAATGTCGTTCAAGGCATTGTCGATCCGGACGAGTTTTACGTCCACAAACCTACTTTTGAGCAGGGCTTTCGTGCCGTCCTGAAACGGACGCTGGGTGCAAAAAAAATCAAGATGATCTACAGTGTAGGCCGTACCCGCGAGCCTACCAAAAATGTCGTCACCTCCGAGGAAGAACGCAGCCATTTTTGCATCAATGATGAAGACGTGCTGACGCTTGCCGATTACGCCATCAAAATAGAAAAACACTACAGTGGCAAAGCCGGACAACCCAGGCCAATGGACATGGAATGGGCGAAAGATGGCGTTGATGGCCTGTTATACATCGTTCAGGCGCGTCCTGAAACAGTCGTATCGCAGCGCAACAGCATGATAATGGAAAATTATATATTGAAAGACAAAGCCGAGCCGATAGCCGTCGGCCATGCGGTTGGCAGCAAGATTGCCACCGGTAATGCCCGCATCATCGAACATCTCGAACAGTTGCGCGATTTTAAACCGGGCGATGTGCTGGTTGCCGATATTACCACCCCCGATTGGGAACCCGTGATGAAAATTGCGTCCGCCATTGTCACCAATCGCGGTGGCCGCACCTGCCATGCGGCGATTATCGCCCGTGAACTCGGTGTCCCCGCCGTCATCGGCTGCGAGAATGCTACGCTTGTCATTCACAACAACACCCCAATAACCGTGTCCTGTGCCGAAGGCGATGTGGGCAGGGTTTATCCGGGTATTCTTGAATTTGAAATCAAGACAACCAACCTGTCCGGCCTAAAAAGGCCGAAAACCAAAATCATGCTGAATATTGGCAACCCGGAGCTTGCATTTAAAATCCGGTTTTTGCCCAACGATGGTGTGGGCTTGGCGCGGATGGAATTTATCATTGCCGAATACATCAAAGTCCATCCCTTAGCCCTCATTCATCCCGAGCGTGTGCAAGATGTGGGCGTACTCGACCAACTCAAACGGCTCACCCGCAATTATGAAAAACCAGAAAACTTCTTTATTGAACGTCTTTCCGAGGGTGTGGCTACCATTGCCGCCGCGTTTTATCCAAAGCCCGTTGTCGTCAGGATGTCGGATTTCAAGACCAATGAATATGCTGCCCTGCTCGGCGGCAAAGATTTTGAGTTTGAGGAAGCCAATCCGATGATAGGGTTCCGGGGCGCTTCGCGTTATATCCATCCCGCTTATGCTGAAGGCTTCGCCCTGGAATGTGCTGCGATGAAGCGGGTACGTGATGACATGGGCTTAACGAATGTCATCCTGATGATTCCCTTCTGCCGCCGTGTGCAAGAGGCGGAACGTGTGCTTGAAGCGATGGCAAAGCTCGGCCTGAAGCGTGGCGAAAACGGCCTGCATATTTATGTCATGTGCGAAATCCCCAATAACGTCATCCAGATTGACGCTTTCTCTCAGGTGTTTGATGGCTTTTCCATCGGCTCCAACGACCTGACCCAGCTTACTTTAGGCGTAGACAGGGATTCTGCCATCGTCGCAGACGATTTCGATGAACGCGATCCCGGCGTCAAGGAAATGATCCGTCTGGCTGTCAAGGGAGCGCAACGCAACCACAAACATATCGGCTTGTGTGGGCAAGCCCCTTCAGATTATCCCGATATGGCAGAGTTTCTGGTTGAGATCGGCATAGATTCAATAAGCCTCAATCCTGATACGGTATTACAGACGACGCAGAAAATATTGGAAACTGAACAGCGTCTGTGTAGGTTGGGGTGAGGTACGAACCCCAACACTTGAGTCAACATGTTGTTGGGGTTTGCCAAGCTTACCCCAACGAGCTATGTTTTTTTTGGCTCTTCAAATTTGGTAAGGCGATAAATGTCTACGTAGATGCGGTAATCCCCGTCTGATTGCTTCTTCCAGACCACTAAACTTTGTCCCATGTCCACGCAGAGGTTTCCGTCGATCTCTAGCCACGCAGTGGAACGTAGCCGCTGATACGGGGCTTCTGCATGACCACCAGTGTCGAGGATTGTGAGATGCCATTCCTGGAAAGAAGGCATTCCCACCCAATACCGATCAATGGGTTCTCGCCCCATAACCCACATTTCCCCCATGTCGGTGATAAGCGCATTGTCTGCGTAAAATCGCGCAACACTGACTTTGTCGCCGTTTACCCCGAACTCAGCCATGGCGCGTATCTTGGCTTCAAGTAGTTGGAGGACATCCGGTGGTACCCCCGATATGCTTGTGGTCATTTGTCGTTCCCTAGTTATTATCGCAAAGTAAAATTGCCTAACGTAATGGTATGGGCTCCTCCCCTTCCCAACGGCATCGCGATGTGCCAAAGTGGAAGGGTAAAACCGCCACTTAACAGAAGGAGAGGAATCCGCCATGGATATTACGACAATTGGCCTGGACATTGCAAAAAACGTTTTTCA
>NZ_JBKKBJ010000112.1:0-4647 GCF_046714055.1 Methyloglobulus sp.
TTGGATACCATTCAGTGTTAAGATAAGGTGTGCATGGGTTTTATCTACTCGACAGACTTTTTGTCTCAGCCCGGATACAAACTCTGGTCATGCACCATGATATACAGCTAGCTAGGCATATATATCATGTTTTGGAGAGCTACAAGCCCGGATGAAACGTAGTGGAATCCGGGGCAGATAGAACTCCGATTATCCCGGATTCCGCAAAGCTGCATTCGGGTTACAAACTAACCCGTTTTTGCCAAAACCGAAACAGATGCAAAAACCAAACTAGCCTCAATCACGTCTTTAGGTTCTGTTGACATTTTCTTGCCAAAACTAAGTTCACAAATACACGGGGTTAGGTTTAAATGTCGAAAGATGCACCGTCATTCCGGCATGGATTGCCGGAACCCACGACTGCATGGATGCAGGAGGTAAGGCACCAACAGTAGGCGCTTTAGGCGACGCAGGAGCAGTTGCCGAGAAGCCACGGATGGCTCACCCGGATCACATCCCTGTGGCCTGAATACAGATCCATACCGTTGTGACGCTTTCTTCGTTTAGTTGACGATCCTTGCTAATCAGGAAAATTTCAAAGGCAATTCAATTAGCGCCTGTTAAAATGTTTCCATTTTCATATCAACACAACAACACGCTACATGGAAAAAACGTACGCTCCGCATGAAATCGAACAACGCCTGTATGAAAATTGGGAAGCTAAAGGCTATTTTGCGCCTACAGGCCAGGGAGAACCTTATTGCATCATGATTCCCCCACCCAATGTGACGGGAAGTTTGCACATGGGACATGGCTTTAACAATACCATCATGGATGCGCTGATCCGCTATCACCGGATGCTGGGCAAGAATACCTTATGGCAGGTGGGTACCGACCATGCCGGGATTGCCACGCAAATGGTGGTTGAGCGGCAACTGGCGGCGCAAAACCTGACCCGCCACGACCTGGGCCGAGAAAAATTTCTGGATAAGGTGTGGGAGTGGAAGGCCGAGTCCGGCGGCACGATTACCCGCCAGTTACGGCGCTTGGGTTCGTCGTTGGATTGGACGCGTGAGCGGTTCACAATGGACGAAGGCTTATCCAAAGCGGTGCAGGAAGCGTTTGTGCAATTGTTTGATGACGGCTTGATTTATCGTGGCAAACGCTTGGTCAACTGGGATCCCAAGCTGCACACGGCGATCTCCGACCTGGAAGTGTTGAATGAGGAAGAACAAGGCTCGATGTGGCATTTCCGTTATCCTTTGGCGGACGGTTCAAGCCATCTTGTGGTTGCTACCACGCGGCCGGAAACCATGTTGGGTGATACTGCCGTGGCGGTGCATCCAGACGATGAACGCTTTCGGCATCTGATCGGGAAATTGGTAACACTTCCGATTACCAATCGCGAAATACCTATTATTGCCGACGATTACGTTGATCCAGAATTTGGTACGGGTTGTGTGAAAATTACACCAGCCCACGATTTCAATGATTACGAAGTGGGTAAACGCCACAATCTTCCGCTGATAAATGTGCTAGATCTTGATGCCAAAATTGTTAGTGAATTCACTGTATTGACCTTTGAAGGTTACGCAGGCGTTCATGGCGAAAAAGCGCCAGTTGCATACGTCGGACTGGATCGGTTTGAGGCAAGAAAGAAAATTGTCGCGGAAATCGAAAGTTTAGAGCTGCTTGAAAAAATCGATCCACACACATTAAAAGTGCCGCGTGGTGACCGTTCCGGTGTGGTGATCGAACCCTGGCTTACGGACCAGTGGTATGTCAATGCTAAAGAACTGGCAAAACCAGCCATCAAAGCGGTAGAAAACGGCGATATACGATTTGTACCGCAGCAATATGAAAACTTGTACTTCTCCTGGATGCGCGATATTCAGGATTGGTGTATCTCCCGTCAACTCTGGTGGGGGCATCGCATCCCGGCTTGGTACGACAACCAAGGCAAAGTCTACGTAGGTCGCGAAGAAGCGGAAGTCCGTGCAAAATATGCGCTCAGTGCTGAGGTTATTCTGCGCCAGGATGAAGATGTGTTGGATACCTGGTTTTCCTCAGCCTTATGGACGTTCTCGGCCCTGGGTTGGCCTGAGCAAACGCCGGAACTGAAAACCTTCCATCCAACCAATGTGCTGGTAACGGGTTTTGACATCATTTTCTTCTGGGTGGCGCGTATGATTATGATGACCATGCACTTTATGAAACATGAAGACGGCAGCCCACAAGTACCGTTTAAGACTGTTTATGTCCACGGTTTAGTACGTGATGGGGAAGGGCAAAAAATGTCGAAGTCCAAAGGCAATGTCCTCGATCCTTTAGATATAATCGATGGCATAGCTTTAGATGAACTGGCTGCAAAACGCACGAGCGGGTTGATGCAGCCGCAAATGGCGGAGAAAATCGATAAACGCACTCGCAAGGAATTCCCCGAAGGCATCGCACCCTACGGTTGCGATGCCCTGAGATTCACGTTAGCCTCGCTAGCCTCAACCGGACGAGATATAAAATTCGACATGGGGCGGGTGGAAGGTTACCGGAATTTCTGCAACAAGCTGTGGAATGCAGGGCGTTATGTTTTGACGAACACTTCTAGTGGCTCTGATGTATATGGCGACGTTGAGTTTGAATACAGTTTGCCTGATCTTTGGATTAGATCACGATTGCAAAACACTATCGAAAATGTAAGAGCGGCATTCGAAAGCTATCGTTTTGATTTAGCGGCGCAGGCTATCTATGAGTTTGTATGGAATGACTATTGTGACTGGTACTTAGAATTATCCAAGCCAGTTCTGTACGGGATTACTTCACTCGATGATCAAACGACAACGATAGATACGAAATTAATTTTTGGTGCCAAACGTACTTTGCTGGATGTCCTTGAAACAATGCTTCGTTTAATCCATCCCATTATGCCTTATATTACCGAAGAGATATGGCAGAGGGTGGCACCTTTAACTGGCAATAATGATTCGACTATAATGCTTCAGCCTTATCCAAAAGTAGAAGTGATCTGGCAGAGCAATACCAAGGCAATAGAGGCCGTAGAATGGATGCAAGAGTTTCTTCTCGGTGTGCGGCGTATCCGTGGCGAAATGAATATTGCACCTGGCAAACCGCTGCCTGTTTTATTGCAGGATGTTTCAGATAAAGATCGATACTATCTGGATCAAAATCAAAATTACTTGCAAAAGTTGGGTCGTCTGGAATCCATATCCTGCCTGAAAACAGATGAGGCTGCGCCGGAATCAGCGATTGCCTTAGTCGGAAACCTGAAAATCCTGATACCGATGGTCGGCTTGATCGACAAGGCGGCAGAATTGGCGCGATTGGACAAGGAAATCCAGAAAATCAACAACGAACTGCCCAGAGCCGAAGGCAAATTGAACAATCCAGCGTTTGTGGACAAGGCTCCTTCGGAAGTTATCGAAAAAGAAAAAACTAAATTGGTCGATTTGCGTTCGTCGCTTATAAGCCTTGAGGCACAGCGAGAGATAACCAGGGCGTTGTAGTAGGTGGAATTACGCTTTCTTTGCTTATCGGCATAATTTCAGGGGTTATGCCCGCAATCAAGGCGACCCATTTGGACTCGTTACAGGCGTTGCATTCAGGATAAGGGCCCCGTGCCATACCTTTTCCGTCAATGTCAAAACCAATAATGCAAAAAATTCACCAAGCCATTCCCTATTGACTCAATGGGTTAGGTTGGTGTTGGCCTTAGGTCTGCTGCTTGCGCTGGCATCCAAAATGCGTTGCTTAGGCACTGCGGAACTGTTCCATATAAAACAACATTATAAATCAACATGGCTATGAACAACCCACAGGTTTCAGAAAACCCGGTTGGTGCATGACGCACAGCTTCGGCAAGCGGCTGGGGATTTGGTTTCCCCAAAAGCGCCGGTTCAAGCGGCAGCAAAACTCGCCCAGGTATTCTTGCACATGGCGGCCTGACACGCCGTGGTAGGTGCCGGGCAGGCAACCCTTAAAGTTGCCGATGGCCACAACAACGCCCGCAACAGAAGCCATCAGGCCACCCCAGTTTAATAATGGCTTGAAGACAGTGCCTTTCATCCGCTGCGAGACTGGAGGGGGGTCGAGTAGTCTTCAGAAGCGATAGGGCTGGGCGTTTTCACGAAGCGTTTTTTGCGTAGTGAAAATGCAAAGCATTCCGAAATCGCGTCGAGTCATTGCGTAACCAATGTTTTATGCCCCTTGTTGGGTATAAAACGAGGGAAGCGGGGCGGCTGGGGCAGCCGCAGGCATTGGCGGCCACGTGATTTTTGCCGCTTGCTTGGGCTGGGACGACAAATCGCTCCTGCATTTGCTGCATTCACACCATCCATAGCGCTCATGCCCAAAACAAGCTTTCGCAAAAATAGCGACTCCCTTCCGAAAAGTGTTGTTGCCATTCCCAAAAACTCGTGACTTCTGTTTGCATGACGGTTCTCCAGGTCATCAATTCAAAATTTGGGTTTGATAACCTGTGGTAAGTTCATAGCCATGTAAATAAATAAAATACAATCAAAGCGGATGTGGTTAAAAGTGCGGTTTTTGAGTATAAAACAGGAACCTTGACATCTCCTACCCTAGAAAGGCACTGTAATGTTCCCGGCAAAATCAAACACAGCGCTTGCCCAACGCTTAAACCGGTGCCCCACC
>NZ_JBKKBJ010000113.1:0-5226 GCF_046714055.1 Methyloglobulus sp.
ATGACCAGATCGTTGATGTGTGTTGCCACGCATGGAACCAGTTCGCCAGCCAACCCGACACCATCCGAAATCTTTGCTCCCGTAAATGGGCTTTATTAATATGATAATCTATTGGGATTGGTATTACCTGCCACTGCCCAGCCTGCGGCAAAGTGATTGTAGGTATGCTCGGTTCCCAGTTCCTTGATTTTCTTTAATTGCATGTCAAGTGTTTCGGGTACGCCGTTGAACATGGTGCTTTCATTGTACATGCCGATCATGCCGCCTTCAGCACTGGAGCCATTGTCACCAACAACGTAGAAAAATAGCGTGTTATCCAGTTCGCCTCTCGCTGCCAGCGCGTCCACTAACCTACCAACTTGGGCATCGGTATGTACGCCAAAACCAGCAAACACTTCCATCTGCCGTTCAAATAGGCGTTTTTCATCAGCCGTTAGCTTACCCCAATCTTTGATGTCGGTGGGTTTGGGGGCAAGCACGGTGTTTTGTGGCACGACACCCAATTGCTTTTGCCTTGCCAAGGTTTCTTCGCGCAATTTGTCCCAACCCTGTGAAAATTTTCCTTTGTATTTGTCCGAGTATTCTTTGGGTACGTGATGTGGCGCGTGGGTCGCGCCCGTGGCGAAGTACATGAAAAAGGGTTTGTCGGGCGTAAGTGATTGCTGGGTATTCATCCAGGCAATGGCTTGATCGGTCATGTCGTTGGTGAAATGATATTTTGGGTTGTTCAAATCGGGATAAACGCGTGTCGTACCATCGTACACCATCGGATGCCACTGGTTGGTTTCACCGCCAATAAACCCGTAAAACTTATCGAAGCCTGATCCCATCGGCCAGCGGTCGAATGAGCCCGATACTGAACCTTCCCAAGGCGGCGTTTCATGATATTTGCCAAAAGCCCCTGTGCTGTAACCGTTCATGCGCAGCACTTGGGCAATCGGGGTGATGGTTTGTGGACGGATGCCGGTATTGCCGGGGAAAGCAGTCGCCAATTCCATAATAGCCCCTGCATTATTGGAATGGTGATTATAGCCCGTCAGTAACGCAGTCCGTGTCGGCGAGCAAAGCGCGGTGGTATGGAAGCGATTATATTTTAAGCCATTTGCCGCCAGTTTTTCCAGTGTCGGCGTATGGATGGGGCCGCCAAAAGCACTGGAATGTCCAAAGCCAATGTCATCAATCAGTACTATGACAATATTCGGTGCTTTTGCGGGCGGGCTCACCTCAAACCGCGCGGGTGCTGTTGCCTTGCGAGCATCCAATTCGGTAATAGCAGGATAGGTGGGTTCTTTGATGGGAAGCGTCGAGCGGTCAAGGGTACTGGCTGTACCCGATGGCTGTTCTGGTGCGGCTTGGCTTGCTGTCCAAATGCAGCACAAGACAGTCGTCATTAAAAAGATTGGCAATTTTGATTTCATGAGGGTTTCCTGTTCTTTGTTGGTGTTTAACTTTCTGTTAGTTGAATACGATAGCCGACCAAAGCCAATAACGGGAGAAGTCAGTCTGAGGCTGACTATACTATGAATCCCAGACAATTCCAAATGCTGGGGTTCGTACCTCTGATGACTTTCATAATAGCCATTCTTCTCTTGACACAATACGCCATAACTGATACTTTTGACCAACATAATGGTTATTAAATACTTTAATGACCATTAAAATAGTCTTTTTGAGTTAGGTATGTAGCTATGCCAAAACAGAGAACTTATTCTAAATACGCTCAAGAGGCAGCCATACTGCTGAGTGAGCAAATCAAGCTAGGGCGCAAGAAGCGTAAGTGGTCGGAGCGTAACCTTGCTGATCGTGCAGGTATTTCCAGAGCAACCTTGCAAAAAATAGAAAATGGGCCGTCACACCTTTGCCAGCTTTTTCAAGACGGGATGGCAAGACGCTTACGTCTTAGGGAAGTCCCGGTATTCGCGGTGAAAACGCCTACCTCGATGACCAACTGCTGCAGAGTTCTACATCCAGGGCTTGTGATCGCCCCTCTTCGGTGTGTTCGCTAAAAAGGAGAGCCGATGATGAAGACGCGAGATATCAAGGTTTTTATAATGCTAGCGGTATGGGTTTTACTGTCCGGCTGCGACACCGGACCACCTCCAACGACCGGCGCGCCACCACCACCGAAAAACGTGGGCGATCCGCTGGTGGCGAAAGGAAGAGAACTGTTCTTCAAGGAAACCTTCAACGGCAACGGTCGAACCTGCGGTACCTGCCATCGGGCTGAAAACAACCTAACCATCGATCCTGCTTTCATAGCCACCTTGCCGAAGAACGATCCCCTGTTCGTCGCCGAATTCAACCCAACGCTTTCTAAGCATTTCGAGAATCCCAAGCTGATGCGGCAGTTTGGCCTGATCCTGGAAAACCAGGACGGTTTTGAAGATCTCGCCCGCAAGTTCAACATGCGCGGTGTACCCCACGTCTTTGCCCAACGAGTGTCCATAGACAGCAATCCGCGGGACCGATTTGAGTGCGGCAACCCGGACAAATGCCCCCGTACCGGCTGGTCTGGCGATGGGGCGCCCGGAGATCATTCCCTGCGCTCCTTCGCTAACGGTGCCGTGATTCAGCACTTCAGCAAAACCACACAGCGGCGCGCGGGCATCGATTTCAGACTGCCCACGGACAAGGAACTGGATGCCCTAGAAGCCTTCCAGCTTTCACTCGGCCGGCAGGAAGACCTGAAATTGCCGTTGCCTTTAAAAAGCGTGGTCGCCAAACGAGGGCAGCAGATTTTTAATTCCCGCACGGAGGGCAAATGCTCGGGCTGCCACGCCAATGCTGGGGCGAACGTCCCAGGAGATGGGGGCAATTCGAACTTTAGTACCGGGGTGGAAAATTTGCCCGACCAACCGGAAGATTTGGCCGGTGAGCTGAACACGAAGGACGATGGTCTGGGCAATCCCGGCAACGGCACATTCAATACCCCGTCCGTGGTGGAAGCGGCCGATACCGGTCCGTTCTTCCATAACAATTCGGTGGAAACGATCGAAGGTGCGGTGGCCCTTTTCACGGGCGATGCCTTTAACAACTCACCATCGGGTAGGTTCCTAAGGGGTTGCAATAGCGATGATCCGCCCATCTGCCGAGACCCCAAAGCCATCAACCTGGATGCCACGCAGGTGGTGGCGGTAGCGGCGTTCCTGCGGGTAATCAATGCACTGGACAACATCCGGGAGCTGAATAAGTTGCTGGGCGCTGTGGAGCGCAACGAGCTGCTCGCCGGTGAACACCCGCAAGATGTGGTGAAACGGGCGGTGAATGACATTGATGATGCCATTGAGGTGCTCGCGGGTGGAGGGTTACATCCCGAGGCGGTAAGGGCGCTCAAGAACGCGAGAGAATTGACCGTCGAGGCTTCCAAACACCCATCCGACCGCATGGAACTCGCCAAACGCGCTTTGAACGCCATTAACCAGGCGAAAAGCCGCATCGTGGGTTAACCGACCACGTGGTGGCCGGCTATTACGAGGTACGAGGAGAACACTGATGATCCGAAAAAGTTGCACGGGCCTTGCCCTGATCCTGTCCCTGGCCGCTGCGCCTTCATACGGGCAGCAGGCGACAGAAATGTTTATTCCCATCGGCGCCTCACCTGGAGTATCCGATACCGCCAGTATCATCGGGAAGGTCGCCGCGGTCGACCAACAAAAACGAACGCTATCGATAAGCGATTCCACAGGAACCTACACAATCGCAATCACGGATGAAACGCATATCTGGCTGGATCAGAGCAAGATGCAGAAAGCCAACCAAACCGGTTCCCTGGTCGATCTAGAGACAGGTCGTACGGTGGAAGTGAAATACAAGGAGCCTGCCCGAAGCCCGTCGGTCACGGCGGAATGGATCAAGATCGAAGTCCCGAAATAAAGCGAAAACAACGATAAAATAACAACTCACTTACTAAAGGAATAATGGGGTCAGACTCTGAGCTATCCCCACAAAATATTTCAATTTTACAGTCACTTACGAAATAAATGGGGTCAGACTCCATTGATTTATGGTTGTTAGCGTAATATAATGCCTATTTCCCTAAATAGGCGAAGGGCAATGGCACGTTTACCTAGATTTGTCATCCCCGATCAACCACAACATGTGATTCTTCGGGGCAACAATCGGGCAGAAATTTTCTGTGCCGATGCAGATTACAGTTTCTATCTTGAAAAGTTGAAATTAGCCTGTGACAAACACGGATGCTCGGTTCACGCTTATGTGCTAATGACCAACCATGTACATCTGCTTATTACTCCACACCACGAACAAAGCCTGGGTAAAGCCATGCAAAAGCTGGGGCGTTATTATGTGCAATACTACAACTATTGCTACCAACGTACCTGCACACTTATGCGAGGCCTTGGGATTCACCATCATGAGCAACACACCCGCATCGTGAAGGGCAATCGCCAAGTCGAAGTGATAGACGCCGGTGGCTTCCAGGCAGGCAATGATGCCGGACTGTTTGATAAGTTTCTTGACCAGTTGGACACGTCCCGAAGGGGTGTTGGCGAATGTTTGTGGATCGAAGGGCTTGCCGTCCTTTCGGACTGCCAAGACCAATTCCTCAGAACCGACATCAATGCCTGCGAACAGCATCAGTTTTGACTCGGGTTGACGTTTAATAAGTTGAAGGTTTGGCATATTGGCTTGTAAGAAAAGAATTAAAGAAAGTAGACTACCCATTGGTTCCCGACCCTGCACATGCATCTGCCTTCCTTGTGTATGCAGGCTCCAGGCCTCGGATACTCCACGGCATGGGTGAATAGGGCGGGGGCCCATCTACCGCGCAGGCTCTGGTCAACATCCAGTCCTCAGGGCGGAACGGCCTCCCAATGAACTGTTCAAGCTTACTTGATCTCCTTGGCAATAGTTTATTAAATTTGATCATACAAGGCTGGGTTGGAGCGAAAGCGGAAACCCAGCAATTTACCGCAAATGCTGGGTTGATAAACCCAGTCTACAACTGCAAACAAACACGCAGGGCGGGGTTTGCAACCCCGCCCTGAACGTTTCGGCGCTGCCGCTATCTTTGAGCCATACGAGAAACCCTGCGGACGGAGTTTAAACCCTGTCTCTTAATCACAACTCAGCGAGCCCCAACTTGCTGAGTTGGTGGCCCTGAAGCCGTTCTTGTAATCGGAACCAACCCTGCCAAATCGTGTCCCAACCAACACGCCCCGTGCGCTTGGTGTCGGTGAACCCACCCAATTTTGCTATCGCATAAAA
>NZ_JBKKBJ010000114.1:0-8574 GCF_046714055.1 Methyloglobulus sp.
CGGGCAAACCCATACCTTTTTGGTATTGCACTTTGTTTTTGCTCATCTCCCGCCTCCTTTGGTTTCAAGGGCTTGCACTTATGCCTTTGACTTCAAAATTGGCTGTGGGTCCTACGTAATCAGATAAGTTTTTAAGCAGAAAAATAAAGCGCAGATATTTCTACTTTTGTATTGTAAATAGATTCAATCATTTTATTACAAATAAGAATCATTTGTATCTTTCAGTTTATTTGTATTATAATCAATTGCCAATTTTAATAATGAATGGGGGAATAAACATGAACATCAGCCGAATGGCATTGAGAAGCGGTTCATTAACAGCGCTCTTGGCTTTAAACGCACCAATAAATGCGTTGGAGAAACCAAATCCATGGACGATATGTAGAAGATCATCCCGGTGCAGCAGGAAATTGAGGTGTGAATAAGCAAATGTGTTTTGCAGGGGTAAGTGATCTGATTCCTAATGCGAGCGCTGAAATTGGTAATGTTATGGGTTTATAACAAATAATCTCAATAAAACAAAGTGTTGAATAATAATTTAGAGGAAATTGTATGTTGCGATTTAAACGGTATTTAGGTTCGTTATCTCTGCTTATGCTTATTAACAGTTTTGCTTTTGATGCTGAAAGTAAGGACAAAATTGAAGAGCCTATTATTTTGGAGACCATTAATGTTATTGGTGATCCTGAGAATTTAAGAGATATGCCTGCTTCCGCTCAATACATAGACACCGAGCAAATTCGTGGTCAAAGTTATAGCGATATTAACCGTATTTTGCGGCGAGCTCCTGGTGTCAATATCCGAGAAGAAGACGGCTTCGGGTTATTCCCAAACATTAGTTTTCGTGGCGTGGATACCACCCGTAGCGCCAAAATTACCGTGATGGAAGACGGCGTATTGGTGGCACCGGCACCCTATTCGGCACCAGCCGCTTATTACAATCCGGCAGGCGGACGGATGAGCGGAGTGGAGGTGCTGAAAGGATCCAGCCAGATTAAATACGGCCCGCATATCACCGGTGGAGTGCTTAACTACTTGTCTACGCCAATACCTGCCACGGGTAAAGCCTACCTGAAGTCGATCTACGGTAGTTATGGCGAATTCAGGGCGCATGGTTTTGTCGGCGATACAGTGGATACTGCTCATGGCCGCTTCGGTTATTTAGTGGAAGGTTTTTACCGTGGCTCTGACGGCTTTAAGAAGATTGACGAAACTGCCGACTTTAAAAACGGCGACCAAACCGGATTCCAACAGGTCGAGCCGATGGTACGCTTGTCATGGGAACCGGAAACGGAAATGTACCAAAAGCTGGAGGTTAAGTACGGTTATTCCAGCATGGATGCCGATGAAACTTACCTGGGGTTGAGCGAGGAGGATTTTAGGAAAGACCCTTTCCGGCGCTATTCCTCATCGCGTTTCGACAACATCGATTCCGATCGAAATGGCGGTTTTGCGCGTTATTTTGTTTCGCCCACCGATAATCTGGATATCGTGACTACAGCTTATTACAGCGAATTTGACCGCAATTGGATTAAGTTGAACGATATAAGGGGTGGGGCGACAGGTAATATGAGCTTATCGTCTGCATTGGCCGGTGCAAAAAATGGGCTTGGTCTTGCTTGCTTAAAGGGCGACATTGCCTGTAATTTAAGTGTACGCGATAACAACCGCAGTTATTACCTGGGCGGTCTCGAAAGTGTTGCCAATTACCGGTTCGATTTGGGTGATACCCATCACGAATTGAGCGGTGGGTTCCGTTACCACCAAGACGAGGAAGCACGCTTCCAACACGACACACTATATAAACAAGCGGCAGGCGGCACTATCGTTGGTTCAGTTGTTGGCGCACCAGGTAGCGAAGATAATCGTACGGGCTTGACCAGGGCTTATGCGTTTTTCCTGAAAGACCGTATCGAATTCGGCAATCTTGGCTTTACGCCCGGTTTCCGTTATGAACACTTGAATCAAGTTTTCACAAACAATCTTGATCCACGCACAAATGGTAATAGCTCTTTGGATCTTTATGCCGGTGGGGCGAGTATCGATTATAAATTTAACGACGAGTTAATGGTGTTTGCGGGCGCACATCGAGGTTTTTCGCCGCCTAGCCCTCAGAACGCAGTGGTCGATAAGTTGGGCGAAGAAACCAGCAACGCTTACGAATTGGGTGGACGTTACAAACATGGCGCATTTTCAGCCGAGCTTACCGGTTTTTATACCCAGTTCAAGAATTTGCTAGTGGTCAATAATATCGGTGGTGCAGGAACCGGAAAAAGCGAAAATTTCGGCGAAGTTGATAGCCGTGGCGTAGAGATGGCCTTAAATTTCGACGTGGGCGATGCGTTCGGCTGGGGTTTCCGTAATCCCTACTTCCTGTCTTTTACGTATACCGATACCGAACAACTTAATGATGCGACATCTACTGATGCGGAATCGATTTTCAGTTTCGGTAAAAAAGGTAACCGCGTACCTTATATCCCCGAATTCGTGCTTAGCTTCGGAACGGGCGTACACTTTGACCGTTGGGGTGTCGAGATTGTCGGAAATTATGTCGACGAAACTTTCACCTGCGCTAATAATACGGGTGATCAGTTAAACGGTCTAAACCAACCTGATTCGCGTTGCGGTAAAACGGACGACTATGCTATCGCCGATATTTCCGGTTATTACAAAGTAGCCAAAGGGGTCAAGATTCTTGCGGGCGTACAAAATCTTTCCGACGAAAAATATTTAGTCTCCAGGCAACCGCATGGCCCGCGTCCTGGTATGCCAATTTTTGCTTATGGCGGGTTTGAGTTGGATTTTGATATGTAATTTCATGCGCTGCCCCAACAGGGTGTTGAAAAGCACCCTGTTGGGGCAGCGCATGGAGCACTACCTTTTTATTAAATGAACTTCTTGTCTCGGCACTTGTGTGAGCGTGGCGCATTCAAATAAAATTTTTAGGCCGGACCAATAAATTTTTCAGTGTTTATTAAGGAATGGGCTGTCCGTTCGCTACGCCCTAAGAAATCCTAACAGGGAATCGGTAGGCGGACAGTTAGTTTCGGTCAGTTTGGTTTCAAAAGTGTAATTTAGCAAAAGCGACGCATAGCCACTTAACAAAACCTTGACTTTAAAGTTGCCTAAAGTATCATTATCCGTTCCATTTGCTGCATTTTAAGTAGCAATCTATAAAATACAAATTAATAGGTAGGACAGACATGGGGTTCATTTTAGATTTAACTGAAACATTGAAAACACCAGCCGGTGTAGTGGGTCTTCTCGTGATAATAGGTTTGGTTGTTCTGCTTTTGAAGTGGGTTTTCGCGCCACACCCAGACGACGAATAATAAGCGATTAATTGATTTTTCTGTGGCTAGGCCGCTAACGATTCTTTCCAATCGTTAGCGGCCTTGGTTTTTATAGTGTTGCCGGTTATTGCCAACACGCCTGCCCGATAGTCCGTACATTCTTTTTCGATGTCTCGAATTTTGAAATGTATCAGTTTGTTTATCACAAAATTTTCCACCTGCTTTTGCAACAGGTACCCGCTACGGGTATCGGCCTGTTCCGGGTTCTTTATGGCCTAGTTACCTTACAGGAAATATTTTTCCTGTATTATTTCAATCATTTAATTTTCGACCCCGTCCCTTTTATCGACGTTGAGTTTCCGGGTATTCCGCTGTTCTTATGTCTTTGGGGCATGGTGGCTTGTTGTGTGACGGTGGGTTACCGTTACCAGTTTGCCATAATCGGGAACTACGTATTCTGGATCATTTTTGTGAATTTCACGCCGATGCAGAGGGATTTTGATGGCGGTTTTGATACCTTCATGGTTGGCACGGGTTTTTTCCTGCTTTTTATGCCTGGCGACCGGGCATTTTCGATAGACAGCCTTCGCTATAAACTTAGTTCACCGTTCATCCATTACAGTCATTATTCATCGGCGACTGTTTCCGCGCTTGCTTACCACACACCTGTATTTGTATGCTTGGGTTGGTTTTATCTGGACTCGGATGTCCACAAGCTATTTGCCGAGCATTGGCGCAACGGTTTGGGATCCTGGTTACCTGCCACCCAACCCTACTATGTTTCGGCGCTCGATACCACGCCACTGTTAAATATTGAGGTACTGCAAAAGACGGTGGGTTATACGATTATGATTTTTCAACTGACCTTTGTGTTTTTTTTCGCACATCGGCGGTTACGTGTCGTTTATTTTTTGGTCGGGATATGGCTGCACCTGGGTATCATAATTACCCTGAATATTTACCCATTTGGCATAGGCATGCTCATTTTTTACATACTGATTGTGCCGTTCAGGTGGTGGCGTGCTATCGCCAAGTGGTTCAAGACCGAGAAGCCGGCGCTTACTGTTTTTTATGACCAGCAATGCCCTTTATGTAACCGTACTGTGTTGACGCTCAATCATTTCGACCTATTCAGATGCATAGACTTTAAAGGTGCCCAGGAACATGCCGATTTGTATCCAGGGCTGGCTTCAGTAGATATGAATACCTTATTAACCGATTTGTACGCTTTGGACGAGCATAACAAGATTTATTGTGGGGTCGAAACCTATCGACAGATCCTGCTGAAAATGCGTTATTTGTCACCATTCGGAATATTATTGGGTTTGCCTGGATTTCGGCAATGGGCGGAACAAAAATACCGCTCAATTGCCGATTCCCGCCAACGCATTAACTGTGGAATTGAGTGTCCCGTTGACCCGCCATTGCAGGATAAAACCTTATATCATCAAATTTTCGAACAGTTTGCCCGGCAAAAGCCAAAAGCGCTGTCAAGGAAATTGGCGAAAATCGTGACGGCCTTGCTGGTTTTGCAATTAAACAGCACGATTCATTATGGCTTCTTTTATCGCCTGCCCATAGACTTTGAAAAGTTGGCAATCAGTCAGCCTATTTCTCAGGCCAGCAATGCCTTGCTCATGGTGTCTTCGACCTTTTTTGGCATTACCCCCCATGCGCTGTATTTACACGACCATTTCGTGGGCTATGACCGAATTCTGGCAATCACTTACATCGACCCAAACGAGACTGAGCGTTGGTTGCCGTTTGTCAATGAGCAAGGTCGCTTGCTTGCCCCGAATTGGGGACGAGTCCACTCGATGTGGGCAAATATTGCCGTCACCCCCACGATAAATAACATGCGCTTGCGTAAATTTGTCATGAAGGTGACCGCTTTCTGGGGTCAGAAAATAGGCTTGAACCTTGAAAATGCGGTCTTTAAGATCAAAATGAAGAAAATTGATGCCCCGACTCACTGGATGCCGGATCAATTACATAAAAACTTTGCATCTGAATGGGTTACGATAGGAACCGTGCATTGGTCCGGCAAGGAAATCAGTTACGATTTACCGGCCGACATCAATTCTCCGTGACTAGGCTTAGTGGATAAGGTTTTAATTATTGCATCCCCCTTCCAGTCATGATATAAATTCACCGTGCTTCTAAGGCGCACAATAAAATAAAAAATTCAAACCCATTGGAGGATAATTTTATGAAAAAAGTTATATCACTTGTAGCTATTGCGTTAATGATTGTTGGCTTAACAGGCTGTATGGATTCCCAAGACGGTACTAATCAAAGACCTAAACAGTCAAGCCACATCGCTCTTTAAGAAATTTAGTCCGTGGAAAAAACCCAGCTTAACAGCTGGGTTTTTTTTTGTGCGAGGGTTTCATAAGTCAAGTCCCTATATTAAGTCAAGTCCCTATATCAAGACATTAAGCCAAAACCAGTAGCAGAAACTCGTACTTTACTGTTCGGGTAATCTAAGATTAGGCAATGATTGCCTCTGAGCCGAAGGTTTTGGCTCTCACCAAAAAATAAATCAATATTTATTGGCCCTAACTGCCGTGGATTTCTGCGTACAACGCCCGGTATTCATTGGTCAACTTGTGGTTCGGGACGTAGTGGACTAATGGCTTGGATATAGAATGAGATTCCCTGACCTTGACGGAAGGTGAGATCATTGCGCCAAGTACCGGCAAGCCTTCAGCGATGAGCGCCTCGACCAGTTGTTGAGGCAGGTTGGCCTGTTTTTGGAACTGGTTGACAATGATGCCTTCAATTTCCAGCTTTTGGTTGTGGTCGGCTTTGACTTCCGAAATTGTTTGCATCAGGGTGTATAAAGCCTCCCTGGAGAAGCTGTCGCAATCAAACGGAACCAAGCATTTGTCGGCGGCAATGAGCGCTGACTGGCTGTAGAAGTTAAGGACGGGGGGAGTGTCCAGGTAAATAGTGTCGAACCCAGTCAGTTCATCCAGCGCTTCCCTTAACTTAAAAATCTTCATGCGCGATTCCAGACGGGCTTGTAAAGGTTCAAGGTCAGGATGTGAGGGGATGACATACAACATGGGAAAGGGTGTTTCGTGAATGACATTTTCAAGTCCAGAATTATTACCGCCACCGAACAGTGAAAGACTCAAACAGTCCTTAAAAAAAAGGGCAATGGTCTTGTCGCTTTCAGTTACCTTCTTGCCCAGCAAATACTGGGTAGAATTGCCCTGAATATCCAGGTCGATAACCAAAGTCTTTTTCCCCTCAACGGCGTTAATGGCCGCCAGATTACAAGCAATCGTTGATTTACCCACACCGCCTTTCTGGTTAAAAATGACTCTAAGCATGTTATTTCCTCGTTAAATCAAATAGATGAAAACCCCATTATAGGACTAAAGCCGCTAATATCAAATCCGGATAAAAGTTTTGCCGTGACAGGCAGGGCACTCTGGAATCTGGCAGGGTGTTTTAAAGGCAATTTCTTTGTCGCATTGGTTGCAAATAAACGTTCCTGGCAACGTCACATCACCGCTTTGGTAAGCGTGGGTTTTGGCTTGCTCACCCAGTTTCGCCAGTTCTATCCGTGTCTTATCCGCCAGGCTGAGGAAGGCATCCAGGGTAAAATTCTCAATTAAATCAATATCAAACTTGAACCACTCCGACAGGGAGTCGTTATCCTTTTTGTCTGGTAAGTCATGGGCGGCGCTTTCAATGTCGCGCTTGAGAAAGCCTGAAATTTTGTTGATCTCATCCTTGGTCAGGTTGCCCGCTTGGTGAATGTTGTCTTTCGCAATTTCCAGCGCATCCGCCATAGAGTGCAGCGTATTGTCCATCGCCAGGTAAAGATGTTCCATCAAGTCAGTGTAAGCAGTAACAAATTTATTTTTATCCATGATACGACTCCTGAAAATGACACTTTAGATTTATGCGTCTGTACGGTATTCTAACGCTTTTGACCGACTAAAGACGATAAGGATGCAGGAAAATTATCAAGCGCCAGAGATTGAGCAAAGCGTACAGAAGCTATGGGAAGACAGGAGCGCATTTAAGGCTTCGGAAGCGCCTAACAAAGAAAAATATTATTGCTTGTCCATGTTCCCCTACCCCAGCGGCAAGCTGCACATGGGGCATGTGCGTAACTATACCATTGGCGATGTCATTAGCCGCTACCAGCGCATGTTGGGCAAGAATGTCCTGCAACCCATGGGCTGGGATGCGTTTGGCCTACCGGCAGAAAATGCCGCCATGCAGCATGGTGTCCATCCTGCGGACTGGACTTACAGCAATATCGACTACATGCGAGACCAGCTTAAGCGCTTGGGATTTGGTTATGATTGGGATAGGGAATTAGCCACCTGCGATCCTGATTATTATAAGTGGGAGCAATGGTTTTTTCTTAAATTGCTGGAAAAAGGTTTTGCTTATAAAAAGACCGCGCCCGTTAATTGGTGTCCACACGACATGACGGTACTTGCTAACGAGCAAGTAATAGACGGTTGTTGCTGGCGTTGCGACACAAAAGTTGAGCGCAAAGAAATTGCCCAGTGGTTCCTGAAAATTACCGCCTACGCCGATGAATTGCTGCAATCTTTGGAGTCACTTGATGGTTGGCCGGAACAGGTCAAAACCATGCAGGCGAACTGGATCGGCAAAAGTTACGGCGTACGGTTTGCGTTCCCGTACGAACTGGATGGCAAACCAGAACTGCTTTGGGTGTACACCACTCGCGCCGACACCATTATGGGAGTTACTTTTTGCGCGGTTGCTGCCGCGCATCCCTTGGCTATCTATGCCGCCAAGACCAATCCAGAGCTTGCGGATTTCCTGAAAGAATGTGAGCAAAGCGGAACGGCGGAAGCCGATATGGCGACGATGGAAAAAAAGGGGATGGATACCGGGATTTTCGTAACCCATCCGCTTACGGGAGAACAGATCCCGGTGTGGGTGGGTAACTATGTGTTGATGAGCTACGGCGAAGGTGCAGTCATGGCCGTGCCAGCGCATGATGAGCGGGATTTTTATTTTGCCCATAAATACGGGTTGCCTATCATCCAGGTTTTAAAACGTAAATCACTAGGCTCTGGATCGGGAGTTTCCGTCGGTTACGGTGGAGGTGACCCAGATACGCCATTCGGACAGAAACGTTGGCAGCCTTGGTATGCCGCTAAAGATGACCTTATGATTTTGGTTAACAGCGGCAGCTATAACGGGCTGAATCACCATGATGCCGTGGATGCCATTGCCGCCGATCTCAAAGCAAAAGAGTTAGGCGAGAAACAGGTCAATTTCC
>NZ_JBKKBJ010000115.1:0-10544 GCF_046714055.1 Methyloglobulus sp.
CGCACTGAGGTTATAAGTGCCTTTGTTGGGGCCTGTTTGTCCGCCTGGCACAGCACCTCCCACGCCGATTGAGAGGCTGCCCGTGGTAAAAGTCCCGCCACTCTGCTCGAAGATGCCTGTTCCGCCCCGACCGATGCGGGTTAGGTCAGACACAGCCAATGTGCCACCGCTAAGGTTGTAGGTGCCGTTACCGAAGGCAGTAAAGGTGGTGGTTCCCAAGACACCAAAAGAACCGACATCCATGCTATTGGTATGGTAAGTCCCGTCGCTCTGATTGAAAGTTCCTTGTCCAGAATGACCGACGCTAGTATTTCCGAGCACTGTGAGACTACCATTGCTCAAGTTGTAGGTTCCGGTGGGGTTGTCTGTGCCATTCGGTAACTCGGTTCGCGAGGCTATCACCAGATTAGTCCCGACCGTGTGGGTGCCATCGGTCTGGTTGAAGGTGCCGATGCCGCTGGTGCTGATGCCGCCGTCGCTGATGATGCCGCTAAGGCCTACCCGCGTCTCCCCCGACACGTTCAGAATGCCGTTTTCAAGGTTATAGGTAGCATTTTGTCCTCCACCGTATCCTAGCCATAGATCTGAGGTACTGAGTGTAAATAAGGTATCGAGTAGTGGATCCTGCAGATGATTAAGGGTTATGACCTCTGTGTCCCCCGTGATGTGTACAGTTCCAAGCGAAGGATTAAGTGGGTTGTTGTAGTTGACGGTGCTCAGAGTAGGATTTAAGATGTTCGAGAACTGCAAAATCACGTTATCGCCTGCTACGGGAACGCGTTGAGCCTCTTCTGACGGCACAACCCAGTTATTTGCAATGTTCCAGTTTGCCGGATTTGGATCCCCAACCCCAGGTCCGATCCACGTCACGTCCGCAGATTGCCCCGAGGACGAAAAGGCCACGGTGACCGCAAAAGCGACCATCGTCGCTATCTTTTGTGTGTCCTGCATGACGACCCCCATTATCGGATTGGTGTTTGCGAAAACATATTAAGCATAAGTAATCCAATAACACAAGTCAATTGTTTTGTCAATATCACCGTTACTTATTGAAATTCTTTAATTTTATGCAAAAGGCCTTATTTGTGACAGGCCATCGAATTTTCTCCAAGACGCGCCACATAAGGGCATAAAATTAACGACGGCATAACCTTCTTAATAAAAGCCAAATGCCAATCCCGGCCTAGTGCAGCAACTATTTTCATCAGTCTTAGCAATGTCTTTGTAATTTATTGATATTTAAAATTTTATTGATAGCCTATTCGACCTATATACCACGGTGTTGCACTCGTTGGGGATGTATAGGCTATTTGAAAGCCGAAAGCCTAAGTTAAACCAACTTTACGGGCATTTAAGCTCACTGTCTGTGTAGTAATTCATCAGGAACGTGTGAAATATTTCACTGTCAACCGTTCTTGTCATCAGTAGACTTCGAAATTCCGTTAAAATCTGCTAAGTTAACGTCCAGAAAAGTGCTACGCATCAATACGGGCTATAACTCCATAAACACTGATACACTTTAAGCGTTGAATCTGCCCATAAGAACTATTATGAATCAAAAGCCAACTGACGATGGGACAATCGTCATTCCAAAAATCAATGAACTGGATAAAACTATTCTAAAACAGGGAGACGATGAAACGATACAAGTTTCAACTACCCATAATAAGGCCGATTCAAGTAATGATGTAACTAAATTAACAACAAAGGGCTTTTTGAAAGAAGGGACGAATATCCCGTCCAGCCCAGTCCCAAATGCCCCAAAACTTAAAAATCGCTTTATCCTTCGGGAAGTCATTGGCTCTGGAGGCATGGGAACGATTTTCAGGGCGACCGACCTACGCAGGGAGGAAGCCCATGACCAATCACCCGATGTCGCAATTAAAGTCCTTAATGAAGAATTCAAAGACTACCCAGACCTGTTTATTGCCTTACAAAGGGAAACTAAAAGGACACAACAATTGGCGCACCCCAATATTGTCAATGTCTATGACTTTGACCGAGATGACAATACGGATACTGTGTTTATGGTCATGGAAATCCTTGACGGCAAGCCCCTTACGCGCTATTTGACCGAAAATGCCCCTCATGGACTCCCTTTTAAGGAAGCGTGGCCCATCATAAAAGGGTTATCGGTAGCCTTGGCTTATGCCCATAAGCAAAATATCATCCACTCTGATTTTAAGCCCGGCAATGTTTTCATCACCGAGTCTGGCGGTGTCAAAATACTCGACTTTGGCATTGCGTGTGCGATTAAGCAAACAGACCAGCAAATAAGCGATGAAACCCTATTTAACCCCAGGGAGTTAGGTGCCCTTACACCGGCTTATGCCAGCTTGGAAATGTTTGAAAATCAAGCGCCTGATCCACGCGACGACATCTACGCATTGGCATGTGTAACTTATGAAATATTGACCGGCAAACATCCTTTTGGGAAACTTTCCGCCCAGAAAGCGCTTGAGCTTAATATTAAACCTCCAATCATTTCTGGATTGAATCGCCGTCAATGGAATGCCCTGAATCATGCCTTAGCATTCAAGAAAGAACGCAGGACAAGTTCGGTTTCGCAGTTTATTGATGAAATGGAACCCCGCTCGCTGATACCCTCTTTTTTGATAGTTGTAACGATAATCACCTTGGCAGCAGCGGCTGTCTTTTATTTCAGTGTCCGCTCTAATATCGACAAAGTGGGTGATAAGGTTATCGCACTCACACCCGCACAAGAACTTAAAATAAAAGACCTGTTAGACCTTGCCGATATTAGCTTTGAAGTCGATCACATTACAGCACCTTCTGGTAGTAGTGCATTATGGGCATACCGCCAAGTATTAGAACATGATCCCTACAATAAACAAGCAAAACAAGGTCTTGAAAAAATTGCCACCCTTCGGGAACAAGAGGCTGAAGCATTTTTTGAACAAAACAACCTTAAGGAAAGCCTGGTAAAAATTGAAGAAGGCTTGGAGGCCCTCCCTAAACACGAAGGTCTTTTGAAGTTTAAAAAGCAAATCCTGGAGCTGGAAACTTCACAACAGTAATTCTGCACAAACAAAAATCAATCATCAAATATGATTACGGTTGATATAAAATTTCTTCTCCAAGGTATTTATTTTTTCCTGACTGTTATATTAGCTGGTTGTGCGACCCCGGAGTCGCTCTTTGAACAGGAAGCCAAGCGCTTAAATTTTCACCGTACCATCGTACCAGGGACAAAATTCAAACATGTCGTATATATCAATGAAATTCAGGATGATAGCGGCGATTTTCATGTTTATATAGACGGCGACGGTTCACCATGGATCAATAATCGCTGGATTTCAGAAAACCCAACACCCAGAAATTTACTGGTACTCAGGTTGATGGCTCAAGATAACCTGCCAGCCGTTTACCTGGGTCGCCCCTGCTACCATGGACTCAGTGAAATACCCCCTTGTGAGCCTAGCCTTTGGACTAATAAACGTTATTCGATGGCAGTGGTGACAACAATGGCATCTGCTTTGGAACAAGTAACCAAACTGTTACACAAGAAGCGTGTAGTGTTAATAGGTTATAGCGGAGGAGGCACGTTGGCGATGCTTCTTGCCGGACAATTAAAGGACGTACAGGGAATAGCCACTATTGCGGGAAACCTGGATATCGAAGCGTGGGTTAAGCTGCATGGTTATTCCCCGCTTAGCGGTTCGACAAATCCGGCACAACAACCTCCCTTGAATCAAAAACTCTTTCAACTACATTATGTTGGCGAAAAAGATGAAAACATCCCTGTACGCATTAGCCAAGCAGCAGTACTGAACCAGCATTCAGCTCATCTAACCCTAATGCCTAAATTTGACCATTATTGTTGTTGGGGGAAAGTCTGGCCGTTAATATTGAAAGACATACAATTGCATTCCATAAACGCCACTCCGTAAAACACACCTAGGTTTGGACGCTATCCTGGCCCACTTTCCTGCGGTGCAGATAGCGATAGCGGTGGCTTAAAGTTAAAGCCAAAATGCTGTGGATCTTCCCCTATCACCGCCGCAGAAAATATATAAAAAACATAATCATAAGTTTCTTTAGGGATTTTATATAGCTGAATAAATTTCCAGAAATTCTTATCGCGGGGATTGTCAGGCATTTTTTTTACCATGGATTTTACCCGGTTATGCCCATAGTTATAGCAAGCCATGACCAGCAACCCAGAAGCTTGCGCTTCGGTGCTGAAAATATATTTTAGGTATTTTGCCCCTGCACGGGTCGCCAGCTTAAAGTTAAAACGGGCATCTTGTCCGTCGTACTCCCTGGCATCGGCTAAAGGGCCAGGCTCCAGCCCATATTCCTTGCCTGTAGTCGCAAGAAACTGCCATGCCCCTTTTGCCACACCATAGCGAGTTTGGGGGCCAATCGCTTGGGCATCGTAATTGCTTTCTTGAAGGGGTAAGTACATAAAGTGCAATGGCAAACCTTCTTTCTCCAAAGCAGAAATAACTTCGTCTGCGTAGTTATTTTTTTCAAAACGCCCTATTGCCTGCTGCATCCTTGATGATTCTTGCCAGTACTTGATATAACGCCTGACTTCCCCCACAAAACCATCAGGCAATTCCAATTCACTTTCACCAAACTCCCTGGCAACCTTGGCAATCAATTCCTCTTCATAACGCGAAGCTCCCGGGAAACGGATACGCAGCGATGTTGCCTCTTTTACATACTGTTGGTACTTGGCTTTCATGCTAGTCAGCCTTGCCCTGCCCTCAGCGACACGTTTCCTTTCTGCTGTTAATTTTTCCTGCTCAACCCTAATAAGTTCTTGTTCAGACCATCGTTTCTCTTTCGCTAAAACATGTA
The DNA here is from genome assembly GCF_046714055.1 of Methyloglobulus sp. GTDB lineage: Bacteria > Pseudomonadota > Gammaproteobacteria > Methylococcales > Methylomonadaceae > Methyloglobulus. The sequence continues at coordinate 4,828 of NZ_JBKKBJ010000115.1, forward strand.
GCGTTTGCTCCAGCACATTGGCGCTTTTATCTATCATGATTTCTGATTGTGACAGACTGACCTCAAGTGTCTTAATGTCATAGAACATATCAAGCGCCAAATTACGCGCTTTTGACAGTGCAACTTGCTGATAGCCAACCAGCCCCGCCGACAGCAGAAGCAGGATGCCCAACACCCAAATGGCCTTATTGTATTTTTTGCTACGAATAGTGCGGTCTTCATGGATTATATTACGCACCATGCGCGTGAAATCGCCGGAATCTTCTACCTCTTCCTTCGCCAGAAAGCGCGCTTTCATGGCTTCCTTGGATAAATTTCGCTGGGTGCTGCCCCTGGTCGTAGCGCCTGTGCCTATCGCAGTACTTTCACTTATATTATTCTCTTTGACTTCTGTAGCTATCGGTTTAACTATATCTGCCTTTTGATCAGCCGCCTGAATCCTTAGCAGAATGCCCGAATCACCGAACGCAAGTTCAGCAGGAACAGTGAGTTTAGCCTTATGCTCAATCAAACTATCCTGATAATAAACGCCATTGGCGCTATTCAAGTCATAGGCCCACCACTCCCCGTTTTCCGGCTTGACTTCCAGATGATGGCGGCTGACTTCACCACTCGGGACTACAATGTTATTGTCTTTTGAGCGCCCAGCAGTAAAACCATGCGTAAAAAAGTGTTCCTGCAATTTTTGGCCGGTTGCATCCACCAGGATAACCTGCAAACCGGACCGAAATAACACTGTGCGGTCTAGTTCCAGCTCCTGCTGGAGAGATCCTTGGGGCATGATGACGGTCTTGTCCTCCTGCATCATTACTGACCTATTTTGTCCAGCACAAAACTTAAGTTGGTGAAAGCCATTGTTGTCTTTTGCCGATAGCCCGTGTTTCAAAGAGCACTGTTGCAGGTCGCATCAACGCCAATTCCATCGCCGCCGCCTGACGTTGGCGTTGCTTTCCCGATCTCAATACTGTTTGGCATTGATGTTCAGTAATCGGCTTTCCTAACAGGTAACGAACACCCGGTGTAAAATTATGCTGATGTTGATTCCACCAACGGTCTATCAGCAGAGGGTCTGGACAAGGCAAATCTTCGTCCGTGTCCATCGCCACGTTTCCATCCTCTGGGTTTTCTGTTGGGCCAGAGGCAAAGTTTTTCGGTAACTCACCCTCCAAATCCTGGTATGCAATATCTGCCCCAGTGATAAAACTGAATGACTCGCCAGCAATCTTCGCTAATTTCGGCACTTCCATTTGCTTGATTAACCACGGGATGTAGCTAGGGTCACCCGATATCCCAACACCTATAATAGCCTCCCTAAGCCTATCCTCTTGCTGCACCAAACCTTTCAGCAGTTCCTTCACCATTTGCAGATTGAGCGCTCGAAATGCCACAGACATGGCTTTAACGGAGAAATCTGGGCCTTCAATAATCCTGGCCTGCAATGAAGATAGCGCATTACCACGAGCGCCCAGCAGCACAGCCGACCACGCCGCCCAAAAACTAAGCGTAATATCTTGGTCGTTGGCTCGCTCCAACACTGCTTGTTTCAGGTCTACACGTCCCAGTTCAGCCGCAGCCCGCAACGCACAGGTTCTCAGTTGGGTATCACTGTCCTGAATGGCCTGATCAAGATGTTTTCCTGGATCAACGCGATGAATTGCACAAGCAGCAATACCCACTCGCCGCCACAAGGGGGTTTTTGAAACCAGCAAACCACTGACCTTGCCCTGTAAATGCTGCGGTTCTACCCAGCCAAATGCGGAAATAAGTCCAGTCAAAGTTTCCGGCGTTTCTTCAGCGACCTGATAGACTTTGCCGATACGATCACTATTATCGCCTTCCAGTGCCAGAATACCTGCGGCAAAGACTTCGCCGGCCCCCTTGAACTCCAAGTTATTGCAGCAAGCCTCCCAGCCATAATCCCCGGCAATCCTCAACCCATCAATATGCGCTTCCACACGGTTATCTAGTTTAGCCAAATCTTTTAAATTGTAGTGCGGTGCATAAACCGCGTTATGCCTTAACAGCCAAAGGAACGCCGCTTCTTCAGCGTGTTGGTCGATGATATGGGGGATAACGGGTTGGGTTTGGCTCATGGTATCTGCACTGTTGTTATTAACGATAAGAACATTATTCTTTGAAGATAATACTCCCAAAAATCATTCATGACCTTTTATGGTAATCCCTTTGATACACCACTCTTATTTCATGCCTCGAAACCTACTAAGTAAGGACGTGCAACTGTTTTTAAAAACCGTCATTCCGGCAGAGCCTGCCCCGGTCAGGGGTTGCCGGGGGATTGCCGGAATCCAGGCTCATGTATGGCTCGGAGCTTGCCGTCCATGGCGCTGGATACCCGCTTCCCGGCGGGTATGCTGTCCAACTGCTCCTGCTTTTTGATGTAGGCACGAATCTGTGATTCCTCAAAACCCACCGTCGAAACCGCGTAGCCCCTGACCCAGCAGTTCCCCCCCTTGAAATTCCGCTGCCTGCCGCTGAATTGTCGGGCAACAGAAATGGCACTCTTGCCCTCCATATAACCTACCACCTCGGCAACAGAGTACTTTGGCGGCATTCGAATCAACATATGCACATGCTCTTGGACTATGTGACCTTCCAATATTTTGCAATTCCGTTGAGCCGCAAGTTCATGGAACAAAGGCCCAAGATACCCTCGTATCTTTCCATACAAGCCTTTCTTCCTACCTTTGGGAATAAACATCAGGTGATATTTGCAATCCCATTTCGAATGACTTAAGCTCGCGTAAGATGATGTTGTCATTATAGGTTCTCCTTGTGTCCGTCAAGCCCAAGGAAAAATTACAACATCATCGCTTTATCTGCCATCTTTTTACACTGAATCTGAAGGCCAAGCCTTGGGAGTCCACTAGTCAAACTAGTGGCTTACCTGTCAACGAGTTAAGCGGTTTTACTTAATTGTTCCGACTTATGTGACACTAATATCTAATATTACATCGCCATAAGTCACGCCAGGCTTAGCTCCGCTTTCTGTGTCCTTATCCAAATCTTGTTGGCGCTTTTGCATTGTTTGATTGGCTTTCGTCACCAAATTAGCGATTTCGCTTATTTCGCGCCCAACTAACTTAGCGGCTAGCGCATCTGCTTCCTCAATAGCTATATCCACGTGCCGCTGTTCATGAGCCCGTAGCTTGGCAAACATTTTATCCCATTCCTTTTTAGCGGCGGGTGATGCCGCCTGATACCCAGTCCATGTGGGCAATCGCATAACCAGATTGGCATGTAATTTAACATCAAGATTGGTTGTGTTGCCGGGTGGAATGGCATCAGACCTTAACATGCCGCCACCTTCGCCCCATTCCGATAATTGATTCAGGGCGGCCGCTGCTTTCTCCAAAGTTTTCCCATTGACGGTAATAGCAGGTGTGGTGCGCGGATTGGGTGGATCCCAGTCCTTGGTGACACTGGCAATGTTGCGTTGGACGGCAAGGGTCGTAGCGTTTGAGCCGACACTTCCCGGTATCGCATTGTTAAACAATGTCCCTTGCTGAGGCTGCGTATTTGCCGAAAGGGGTTCCATCCCTAATGTCCCTGGAATTATTGAACCTGCCATGCCTTTCTCCCATTGTTAACCTTGCATTACAATTTCGGACTCGTTAGCTCAAAACTTCATGTGGCGTAACCCATGAACAGTTCCGCCTTACGTGCATAAGCTCATGGTTAAAATACACCGTAACAAGCCAACGAATCACATTTTTTCAGCATTGAGCGTATCTGCATCATTCCAAGTTCCCCGCATTTGCACATTTTGGGCTGCTAGCGATTTGCTGAGTTTTTCCACCGACCCACTAGCCCCCCAACGAATGGTTACAGAATCGGGAAACTCAAAAGTGAAACTTCCTGTGTCGCTGACAGCTAGCGGGGCTTTGGTGATGTTAGGAGGCTGTATTTGAGTCCATTTTACTTTGTTATTACGTTCAAAGTAATAGTAATAAGCTTGCCCACGCCACATAACTTTCCACCAACCAGGCAACCAATCAGGGGTCGGGGCAGTTTGTGCGGAAGAACCGAAATAAAGCTCAAGATCAATCCATCCTTGCAGTTTCTTATAATCGAAGGGATCCTTACTGCGTATCCGTTTGATAATATCGCGCCCTGCACTAGACCCGCCCTGCCCAGAATCCGCATGGTTCCAGAAATCGCCTTCGAAATCGAGCGAAATGCCTACGTGGAATTTCGTGTGCCTGCATATATCACCGTACTTCGGCCTTGTGTCTTGTGTGGACTTAACCCAGGCATGTCCCTTACCAATCGTCGGCAAGTAAGTCTCAACGTCAAACCGTCCTAGGTACTTCTGGGAACCGAGAACATTTCCAAACCAGCCGACGAATGCATTACATGTAGTCAACTTTCCTCCTTCCGCCCAGTTTTTTACAAGAGTGGCATGTGTTACCCCACCTGTAAGCTTTGTGAAAAGTGCCGCTGTAGGGCCATCCGAATTGATTTGCTGTCCGAGTGGAGGTACGCCCTTCAAAACCTCACTAGCTTTTTCACGAATATTGTTTGACATGTTTGCACTCCTACAAAATTAAAATCGATTTTGCATTGGTCTAGGAGTTATTTTCTGCGATTTCAACGACCTAGTCACGGTAATATTACCACTCGGAAATAACAAAAAATGAGGGAAATAATCATTCTGCCGCCGGATACACCAGCCAATAATTACCCGGATTTGAATACACTTCATTCAGACGGCGGAACAGGTGACGGCTTCACCCTACGCACTTTGCCGTTCCACAAAATCGTTGCTTTCATCTTCAACTTCACCAACCCAGTCGATGGGCAATATTCCGTCCTGGACATAGCGATGGAATGTGGAATAAGGCCAATCGGCTACCGTTTTCACCAAACCATGTTTCACGGGATTCCAATGCACATAATTTACGTGATGTTCATAATCGGCTTCGTCGCGGATGGCGTGTTCCCAGAAGCGGCGCTGCCAGATGCCACGTTCGCCTTTGGCAATGCGGACAGGAGATCGCCGCTCAGTACGGGGAATCGCTTGCACGAAGCGAATCTTGATCGATTTCCAGCGGTTGGAAAAATCGTCGTCTCCTGGCGGTAGCGTCCAAACGCAGTGCATGTGATCCGGCAATACCACCCAAGCATCAACATGGAATGGCCGCTCCCGTCGTGTCTTTCGTACCGCCTCGCGTAGAGCATCAATATGACGCACCAAGGTATCTTGCCGCCGTTCCAACAAGTTGACCGTGAAAAAGTACGTGCCTCCCGGCACCCGATAACGACGATAATTCGGCATAAGTTACGTAGGACGGATGCCCGTTAGGGTGATCCGTCAATCAAAGCCACCAGATGGCTAATCACACAAATCCTCCAAAATGCACCAATAAAACAGCCCCCGTGCCTTCGATAACATTCGTCGGAAACCGTAAACGGTTCCGACTTACGGGCTTACGGGCTTAATTTGAGCGTTGCGTATGTTAAACCCATTTTTTTACCCTTAGCATTGAATTTGACAATCTTAAGTTTATCACAGCCAAAGCATAGCTCATTTATCTGTCACGAATCAATGGAGTCTGACCCCATTGATTTGACGATAATCCGACATAAAGTTTCAATGGGTAGGGCGGATGCCCGATAGGGTGATCCGCCAATCAAAGTATCCAAGGATCAACCCAATCAAATCTTCGAACCTGGATGGATGGAATGGCAAGTTTCCC
>NZ_JBKKBJ010000116.1:0-34324 GCF_046714055.1 Methyloglobulus sp.
CTTGCCAGGTTGCGCCGCAAATCAAAATGCTACAGTAAATGCCAAAAAATGCTGGAATACTCTGTTAGGCCACTGATGGCAAAATGGAATAATATGCTAGCTATATTAAATTAGCAATTCCAAAAAACTGATAAACAAACCCTGTGATCCGCCGGCAAAGTTATAATCTTGCAAACTGAGCTGTGGCGTCTGTTTGCTCTGCGCCAGCTCATTGAGCATTTGCAGACCGATGCCGATTTCCACCGGCGACACGCGTTGTTCGCGGCTGACGGCCTTTATAAAACCATCAACCAGGTCTTGCTCCAGGCTTAAACCGGCTGCTTCCGCCAGGGTGACAAAGACATTTTGCGCTTGCGCGGCGTTGAATAATTTTAATGACAACATTGGCGGTCTTAAGTCATGACCCCGTTCAAAATCAGACCAGGTAGCCGAATATTCACGGCGGAAAGCGATACACCAGGTAACCGTATGCGGCGGCGGTGCAGTGCATGCCTTGTGCAATAACTCAAATACCGGTTTATGTTCCGGGTTATCGGGCAGTAATTGTTCAAATTGGTCGAGCACAATCACCGCTTTTCGCGATATTTTTAAGAGTACATTCAGAGCGGTATTTGACGGGAGTAACTCGTCTTCCGCACTTTTAAGCATTTGTTTAGGCTTTATGCCGGTGATACCCCACGCTAATTTGTCTAACCCTTGATCAGTCAATCCGTCGCGTAAATCAACCCAGGTAAAGGCTTGGAGAAACAACGGTAATTCTGGTTTGGCGGAAGCGTTGGATAGCAAGACGGGGATCACCGGCAGTTTTCGTTTGACGAACTCTGCTAGGCAGGCACGCATTTCAGGGCTTTCCCAAGGGCCAAGGCCATCTTCGCCAATCAACACGGCCGAAGCATGTGTCGTTTTAATGATTGTTTCCAACGCTTCCTGCCAAGGTTGACCAGGAACAAGTTGTTCTTCGTCCAGCCACACCCTTAAACCACGCGACTTTAACGCTTGGGCCAGTTCCCGTACTATGGGTTTATCTTGGCTATTGTGGCTAAGGAAAACATCGAAGGAACCATCACTATTGGTTTCCGGTATACGTTGAATCGGCGAATGACGGGGTATTCCCGTATTTAACGCGCTGTTTACCGCATGCAACAAACCAACTACGGTATTGTGCGGTAACGCTTCCCAATAAACATACGCGCTATCCGAACCTTTTAGTGAATGTGACAATCCCGCCCGTAACAACGAGCTTTTACCAGCGCCCGATTCACCCATGATCACCACCAACGGTGTTTGTGGGTCTTTTACAAAATTGTTTAAGCTGTTTAATTCCTGATCGCGCCCCAGTTTATAGAATAATTCGCCATCTTCCTCTGTAAAGGCCAGTAAGCCTTTAATGGCGTTGGGAAGTTCACGGTCGTCTTGAGGTTTGGGTAAGGCCAGTTTAAACAAAAACCGATAAGCCACCCATAAAAGACATAAACTAAGGGAAAATAATATAAGAGCTGCGGGTTGAATATATTCTTGCGGGAATTTTAAAAATTTGTCATTAATTTTGGGTAACAAAACTGCTAACCCAATCAGCACGGAACCTATGAAAATAACAATCATTTCCCTTGTTCCATATCGAACTAAAAGGGCAAATCTTTTGATGTAACCTGCGATTGTTTTTGTTGTCATTACGTGGTTCAGGTTTTTACTTTTGATCTTGATTCTTATGCTAATTAACTCAAAAGTAAAGACCTTATTTGTTAGAAATCGATATTATCGAATTCATGGGTTATAACTGACTGACAGTGCCTTATTTCTGCCCCAAGTTTTTGAGTATTTCCTTCAAAGGCACAAGATTCATCGTTATGCTGAATAACACCTCATTATTCTCTAACAGGCCGTAACAGTTATAACTTCTTAGCTGGATGTTGGTCTGGTTTAAGGTGTTATCGCGGGATTCCGGAAGTTGTTTGACGAGAATATTCAGCTTGTCGTAATTATTTAGCTGGCCACCGGTCTATTGAATGACTGTATGTAATAATGGCATAGATACAGGCTGATAAGATTTATTGATATACCGCCATTTATACCGCCTCCTTATAGTGGTAGATCAATACAAAAAAATGCCATCATTGAACAATAAAAAACCCACTAATCCTTGCAGATTGAGGGTTTTTTGTACTTCGTTGCATCTCGTTGAATCGTCAAATGGAGCCCATAACCGGATTTGAACCGGTGACCTCTTCCTTACCAAGGAAGTGCTCTACCTACTGAGCTATATGGGCCATATAAGATATGGAGCGGGTGATGGGAATCGAACCCACGTGATCAGCTTGGAAGGCTGGAGTTCTACCATTGAACTACACCCGCAGATTAGTTATGTAGATAAAGATGGTGGAGAGGGGAGGATTCGAACCTCCGAAGGCAGAGCCGGCAGATTTACAGTCTGATCCCTTTGGCCGCTCGGGAACCTCTCCGATATTGCGTAAACTTGGCATTATGATTTATCGACTATTAACTGTCAACCGGTGATTTTCCGCCATTTAGTGTTTTACGGCTATTCGAAAAATTACTACTCTGTTTATTTTTTAATGGGAAACACAATCGGCAATCGGATCGCCTTATTCAGCCATTCAGCTTGTTCATCACTGCCGCAATGTCGCCAGCAATTAATTGATTGATAAAACTTTTTCCATAGTCAATCGCTGAAAGCATAAGCTGCCAATCATTCTTGGAAGGGGCTGATAATACGTAATCAGCAACGACCATTCCCGCAACCGGTCGGCCTATGCCTATTCTCAGACGGTAAAAACCATTAGCACCCAAATTCGCTATGATGTCCCTCAGGCCATTGTGTCCGGCATGACCGCCGTCTTTCTTCAACTTTACAACACCCACTTCAAAATCCAGTTCATCATGGGCGACAAGTATTTCTTCAGGCGCTAATTTGTAATACCGTGCAACCTTACCTACCGACTGCCCACTCCTGTTCATAAAAGCCTGCGGCTTAAGCAACAGGACTTTTTCACCGACAATATTACATTCGGAGATTAGGCCTTGAAATCCCGGTTTATTTGACCAAACACAAGACCGCTCGGTAGCCAGGCTATCTAAAAACAAAAACCCGGCATTATGCCGGGTTTTTTCGTATTGCTGACCTGGATTCCCCAGGCCAACTATAAGCTTTATCATGACTCAGCCTATCGCATTACTCGGCAGCTTTACTGGCATCATCGGTAGCGTCTTCTTTGCTGGCTTTCGATGGCATCATCGAAACTACGGGCAAATTGTGTTCAGCGCCTTGGTGTAAAACAACAATTTCAACACCAGCCGGTAAAACCAAATCAGATAGATGTAGTGTCTCGCCAATATCAAGTTTTGCCAAATCAACTGCTATGTATTCAGGTAAAGCTGAAGGCAGGCAGGCAACCTCGACATCCACCATGGAATGTGTGGCAATGCCGCCTTTCTTGCCACCAACTGAGGTATTCTCATTGATGAAATGAAGCGGAACATGCACCTTGATCGCTTCCGACATGCTAACCCGGAGAAAATCCAAATGCAGTATCTGGAATTTTGCGGGATTTCGCTGCACACCTTTCAAAATCGCTTTTTCTGTCTTGCCATCAACAGTGACATCCAACACATGCGAATAAACTGCCTCGTGTTCAAGATGCTTCACAACTTCGTTATGGCTCAACATCAGCATACGTGGCTCGGCATGACCGCCATAAATTACTGCAGGAACCTTACCTTGACGGCGCACTCCCCGTGCAGCGCTTGTTCCTGACTGCCCACGGCTTTCAGCGACAAATTCAAATACATTTGACATTTCAACTCAACCTCGCGCCTTTTAAGCGCTCATATAAAACTTTCTCAACAACTTTCAATCGATATAAATTCAATCGACGTAAAGCGAACTCACCGACTCACCTGCGGCTATACGCCTTATTGTCTCTGCCAAAATTTCAGCGACACTTAACTGCCTTATCTTTTCAGACTTCATTGCTTCTACGCTCAACGGTATGGTGTCAGTCACCACCAATTCATCCAGCATCGAGCCATTAATGTTTTTCAGCGCAGATCCCGACAACACCGCATGGGTACAGTAAGCAACCACCTTAATGGCGCCATCCGCTTTTAGCGCAGTGGCCGCGTGGCATAAGGTGCCTGCGGTATCAACCAAGTCATCGATCAACACACAGGCACGACCCTCTACATCGCCGATGATATGCATGATTTCCGACACATTGGCTTTCGGCCTGCGCTTGTCGATGATGGCTAGGTCGGCATCATCCAGCCGCTTGGCAAGCGCCCTGGCCCGCACCACACCGCCCACGTCCGGCGAAACAACTATCAAATCTTTGTACTGCTGTCGCCATACATCGCCCAACAAAAGCGGGGACGCATAAACATTATCAACAGGAATATCAAAAAAACCCTGGATTTGGTCAGCATGCAAATCAACTGTCAAAACCCTATTCGCGCCAGCCTGCTCTATCATTTGGGCGACCAGTTTGGCGCTTATCGGAACCCGCGCCGACCTCGACCTCCGGTCTTGCCTGGCATAACCATAATAAGGCATGACTGCCGTTATCCGTGACGCGGAAGCACGCTTGAGCGCGTCCATCATCACCAGCAGTTCCATCAAGTTTTCGTTAGTGGGCGAACAGGTTGGCTGGATGACAAAAACATCCTTGCCACGGACGTTTTCTTCAATTTCTACAGCAACTTCACCATCACTGAACCGCCCAACAGTGGCCATACCCAGGCGCATATTGAGTTTTTTGACTATACCCTCGGACAGAGCCAAGTTAGCATTTCCCGAAAACACCATCATAACGGTGTCGTTCATCCGAGCACTCCTAAATCTTTCTTAGCCCATGCGGAGAGAGTGGCTGGGTCGCTAGGATTCGAACCTAGGTATGCGGAGATCAAAACCCCGTGCCTTACCGCTTGGCGACGACCCATCAATTCACGATATTAAACACCAAATTTAAGTTTTGCAAATAGCGGCGATTCATTGACACCTTTTGCCAAATAAGCAACCCACTTATTATTCAGCTTGCGGTAAGCCTGGTCTGCGGCATCATACGAATCAAACTGCGCAAACACACACGATCCAGTCCCCGTAAGCCGCGCCTCTGAAAACCCAGACAAATCTTGCAAAGCTGCTTTAACAGGTGGGTAACGTTGGCAAACTGCCTGAAGGCAGTCGTTTTGGCGTTCGCCCCTTATAAAATCGGGCATTCTGATGGATTTACTATTGCGTGTCAAATCTTTAGCAGAAAAAATTTCCTTTGTTTCCACATGACAATCCGGCTTTATAATTACAAGCCATTGTTCAGGAATGACAATTTTACTAAGCTTTTCACCGACCCCTTCGCCCCAGGAAGAATAACCGTAAATAAACACCGGGACATCGGCACCTAGCGACAAACCCATCGCGAGCAACCTCTCTTTAGGCAGATGTAATCCCCATAGTTCATTCAGCACCAGCACAGTTGTTGCGGCATCTGAACTACCGCCGCCCAGCCCGCCGCCCATAGGCAAATTTTTTTCCACCTCGATACACACGCCCAAAGCGCACCCAGTCTCGGCTTTCAACAAATTGGCCGCCCGTACCGTCAAATCATCCGCCTCTGCCACACCAGGAATGGTCTTTAGCAACCGCACTTCGCCGTTATCGACAGGATGAAAAGTGAGCCAATCGCACAAGTCCACAAACTGGAACACGGTTTGCAGGAGATGGTAACCATCTTCCCTCTGCCCAATAATCCGCAACATCAAATTTAATTTTGCAGGTGCCGGCCATTTTTCTACCCATGCCGACTGCTTAGTTAAGCTTTCCGCCATTCAAATCCCATTGGTCGATAATCAGTTTCAGCTTTACATGCCCGTTCGTGACTGCCATTTTATGTGGCATGACCTCAACTCCTGTCTTCTGCATTTCTTTATAAGCTATCAGCCATCTGGCCTGCACGAAACCATCGGCAGTTTCCTGATATGCCTGCCCCGATTCCGGTAAGCCCACTGCCCAAAAACGCAAGGACTTCAATGGGACAAACATGCCTAATTGTTGATTGATAAACTGCTCTGGCTGGTTTGATGATTGCACACGACCTCCGCCCCGGTCTATTGTGACGACATCTCCGGCTAATTCAATAACGACCGCTCCTTGACCCAAAGGCCCTGACAACCTTATTTTCTCCAAATCAGGGATATGGCTCCATTCGATGTGGGCCGACCATGAATCATTCGGCGCAGTTATTGCCAACCGCCCTTCCAAACGCCATTCCTGCATATCATAAAGATGTGACCGTGCTGCCTGGGAATAGGAACTGCCCGGCACCTTAGATACGCTGGCGCAAGCGGATAGCAACAGCACAAAACAGGCTGTGGCTAGCTGTTTTGTTAGGTGGCGCAACACGTTAATGACTGGAATCTAATTGCAGAAATTTATTTTTAAAGTCATTGAGATAGGGGTCATCAGGCGCGTCATCTATAGCTTTCTCGAATAATTTTCTGGCTTTATCCTTTTTCCCTAAAACCCAAAGCACCTCGGCAAGATGTGCGGCAATCTCATTTTCAGGTTGCTTGTCATACGCCCGTTGCAGATAATCCAGGGCGGCTTGAAGATTACCCATCTTGTACTTGAGCCAGCCATAACTATCCAAAATAACCGCCTCGTCCGGCTTCAATCGCAAAGCATGAAGGAGATAGGTTTCCGCTTCCATATAACGCTTAGTTTTGTCCGCCAGGCTGTAACCTAATGCGTTTAAGGCTTCCACATTATCTGGAAACTTAGCCAATATTTTTTTTAAATCGATCTCCATGACATCGGGCTTACCCATCCGGTCAGCCATCAAAGCCCTGGAATAAAGCAATTCTCCTTGATCTGGATAAATTTTTAACACTTCAGTCAAGTAGTTGTACGCTTTTTCATACTGTTTTTGATGGCTGTACAATTCTGCCTGAATCAACACAATACGCGGCTTTTGTTTTGGAAATTTTCCCGGCAGAACTTTCAATCGCTGTTCCGCCCTGCCAAACTGTTTGTCTTTGGCAAGCGAGGATATTGCCGTCACAGCCGCCTCAAATTCGAACGGGCCTTCAGTGACCTTATCAAACCAAGTTAATGCGTTTTCCGTGTTATCGTGTTTCTCTTCTATTTTCCCCAGATAAAAACTCGATTGATTACGCCATTCGGCTTGTTCAAGCAACTGCTTGAAAATATCTTCAGCTTTACCGTCGCGGTCTAATTGCAAATGCACCAGGCCTAAGGAAAATTGGCTTTCAAAATCCTTAGCATCAATTGTGATGAGCTTTTCGTATACCTCACCTGCATCTTCATACTTGGCCGACTTGATAAGGACTTGAGCCAGCATTTTTTTAAATTTTTGATTATCGGGATACTTGAGCGTTGCATTTCTCAACAACGCTTCTGCCCGTTTGAAATCTTCTGACAAGACCGCCATCTGGGCTTGCAAAATGAGCGCCTTATCCCAATCCGGCTGCAATCGCAAGGCTTGTTCAATTTTTCTTTCGGCCAAGCCTTTGTTTTTCATATCCACAGCTAATAAGGACTGGATAAAATAAACCGCAGCTTGGTCGGGATGTTTTAGTGACAAGGCTTCCATCACATCGTAGATGAAAGAGACATTACCTTCTTTTTGCAGGGCGCTTGCCAGTTCAAATAGGGTCTTTTCGAAACCGGCAGGGTCACGTTTCAGGAGCACACTCAACTGTTCAACGACCTGCTGTTTATCTTCAGCCCTTAACGCCGAAAGCGCGGCAATTTTTCTGGCTGACAGGTTATTCGGATCTTGTTTCAACCATAAAGAAACGGCTTCAATTGTCTTGTTGCTATCCTTGATATACATGGCGATCATTGCCGCCCTTTCAGCAAACCTCGGATCATGGACGCGTTTTGCGGCTTCCAGATACCCTTCCAGGGCGACATCATACTGTCCCCTTTGTCCGGCGATCTCCGCAGTCATCAACATAAAAAGCACATCGGGATCCAGAGAAGTTTTATCTTCCTTCTGTTGATTTTTACCCAGGGGCTTGACCAGTTCAACAGGCTTTACGGACGCTTTAGGTGTTGGGGCCTGTTCCGGTGAAGTGGCGCAACCGTAAAGAAAAACGAGGGGAATAACTGGAAACAATCTAAAAATTGACACAGATGATCCTATCTATAATTCATAAAACATCCCGCATAGATTAGCAGAAAAACCAATTGGTTCAGATTGTTAATTTATTTTGATGCCTTGTACTTATAAGCCGGCAACATAACGAAGCACTCAAAAATATCTGGCATACTTTTATATTTAATTACAAATCAGATACTTGCTAAACATAAAACGGGAATTGCCCACTTAACCAAAAGCTTTGTAGCTAGATAACATCCTATCCTGTTTGGATTAAGCCATACTTTTTTAAAATATCCAGCAACCTGGCCGACGAAATTTTCTGCAATTCTTATGGCTCCCTTTACGTGAAATAACCGTAAAATAGCTTGGATATAACTCCTGGTTAAATGGAGCCCAACCGAATGAGTGAACCTTTACAATTCTGTTACAATTTAGCCAATCCGTTAAATCTTTTTACCTAATGACACTTTTAGCAGTCGGAATCAATTACAACACCGCGCCAGTTACCATACGCGAGCGCCTGTCATTCCCTGCTGATACCTTATACACCTCCTTAAAGGAATTGCGGCAGGTACGCGAAATCAGCGAAGCCGCCATTCTTTCGACCTGCAACCGCACCGAGTTCTACTGCACTGCAACGACTGCCAATGAGCAATTCCTGGTTGACTGGGTAGCGCAAACCAAAAAAATTGATGCCGATACCTTTAAGCCCTACCTATACACCCATGCTGACAATCAGCTAATACGGCACATGTTTCGCGTCGCCTGCGGTTTGGACTCAATGATCCTGGGCGAGCCGCAAATATTAGGCCAGATGAAATCTGCTTACCAAATAGCTTGTGAAGCCGGAACCTTGGGCAAGCATCTAGGTAAACTTTTCCAGCAAACCTTTTCCGCCGCCAAAAAAGTCCGCACGGATACCACGATCGGTTCCAGCCCGGTCTCTGTGGCTTTTGCCGCTGTCCAGCTTGCCCAACAGATCTTTTCCACCCTTAAGGAACAAACCGCGCTATTGATAGGCGCCGGAGAAACCATAGAGTTGACTGCACGGCACTTAAGCCAGCAAGGCGTGGGACGTATCATTATCGCCAACCGCACCCATGCCAAGGCTCAAGCCCTGGCCGATCAATTCAAAGGCCAAGCGATCACCTTATCGGAATTACCCTTGCATTTGGCAGATGCCGATATAGTGATTTCATCGACAGCCAGCCATTTACCGATACTGGGCAAGGGCAGCGTCGAAAGCGCCCTGAAAAAACGACGGTATAAACCGATGTTCATGGTAGACCTTGCCGTTCCCCGCGATATTGAGGCCGAAGTTGAACAGCTTCGGGATGTGTACCTGTACACAGTGGATGATTTGCAAAATACCATAGACCAGAATATGGATACTCGCCGACGGGCCGCCGAACAAGCCGAAGAAATTATCGAGACCCAAGTCGATCATTTTTTGGCCTGGTTACGTTCCCAGAGTGCCCAAACAACAATACGCGACTACCGCCTGCAAGCGGAACAAACCCGCGACGAAGCCTTGCAAAAAGCGCTCGCCTTATTGAAAAACGGCAATACACCCGAAGAAGCATTAACACGCCTGGCTTATAGTTTGACCAACAAGCTTATCCACACCCCCA
Organism: Methyloglobulus sp.; assembly: GCF_046714055.1. GTDB lineage: Bacteria > Pseudomonadota > Gammaproteobacteria > Methylococcales > Methylomonadaceae > Methyloglobulus. Next base: position 9,767 of record NZ_JBKKBJ010000116.1, read on the forward strand.
GCACACAAATCCGTGACGCTGCGGCCAACGAAAGACATGATGTGATTGCCGCCGCACACGAAATTTTTAAACTGAACAAATCTTGATGAAACCCTCAATACAACACAAATTAGAAAGCCTTTGCGAGCGCTATGATGAGATAGAGGCGTTATTATCCGAGCCGGAAACGCAAAACAACCAGAACAAATTCCGCGCCTTAAGCCAGGAATACGCACAAATCACCCCACTCGTCGAATGTTACAAAAAACGTGCCGCAGCGCTTGCCCAGAAAGCATCCGGCCTTGAAATGGCTGATGATAGTGACCTCGAATTACGGGAATTAGCCAAGGAAGAAGTTGCAGAAGCCGAGCATGCAATTAGCGATCTTGAGCATGAGTTACAGGTTCTGCTGTTACCGAAAGACCCCAACGATAACCGTAATATATATCTGGAAATCCGCGCAGGAACGGGCGGGGATGAAGCGGCCATTTTTTCCGGCGACCTGTCCCGTATGTATCAGCGTTATGCGGAAAGGAAAGGCTGGCAAACTGAAATTATCAATGAAAGCCTGGGTGAACACGGCGGTTATAAAGAAGTGATCCTGCGAGTTTCCGGGTGCGATGTTTACTCGCAACTGAAATTCGAATCCGGTACCCACCGCGTACAACGGGTCCCAGAAACCGAATCGCAAGGACGCATCCACACCTCGGCCTGCACGGTTGCCATTATGCCGGAAGTCGAGGAAGTCGATGCCATCGACATTAATCCTGCTGACCTCAAAGTGGACACCTACCGTTCATCCGGCGCTGGCGGCCAACATGTCAATAAAACCGAATCCGCCATCCGTATCACCCACTTGCCATCGGGCGTGGTGGTCGAATGCCAGGATGAACGCTCGCAACATAAAAACCGCGCTCGCGCCATGTCATTATTGGCTTCCCGCTTGCTGTCTGCCGAGCAGGAGAAACATCACGCCGAACAATCCGCCACCCGTAAGCTACAGGTCGGTAGCGGCGACCGCTCTGAACGCATCCGCACTTACAATTACCCGCAAGGTCGCTTGACCGATCATCGTATCAATTTAACCCTATATAAGCTGGAAGACATCTTGCAGGGCGGCCTGGAGCATGTCGTCCAACCTTTGGTCAGCGAACATCAGGCGGAACTCCTCACTCAACTGGGCGACGAATAACCGCCGTGCCCAGCATCAATACTGTGTTAGCAGAAGCCGCAAAGTCGCTTCAGGCTGTGTCCGATTCGGCTTTATTGGATGCGGAAGTCATGCTATGCACGGTACTTGGCAAAGAACGGTCGTACCTCCGCACCTGGCCGGATCAAGAACTTGATCCTGGGCCTGTCGATGCTTATAGGACTATACTTAACGAAAGGCAACAGGGCAAACCCATTGCTTATATCATCGGCAACAGGGAATTCTGGTCGCGGGATTTTAAGGTATCGCCGGATGTACTGATTCCCCGGCCTGATACCGAATTGCTCATTGAATTCAGCTTGGAATTGATACCGACAAACCAGCCATATAAAGCAATTGATTTAGGTACTGGCTCAGGCATTATCGCCATTACGCTGGCCGCAGAACGACCACAAGCGCACATCAGCGCAACAGATATTAGTCCTGCCGCATTACAGCTTGCCCAAGCCAACGCGGCTAAACATAACGTCCAAGCTATACAATTTTACCAAAGCAACTGGTTCGATAAAATTCCGGCAGGCAAATTTGACCTTATCGTCAGCAACCCGCCTTACCTTGCCGAAGACGACGAACATCTACAACAGGGCGATTTGCGTTTTGAACCGAAAACCGCACTAATAGCCGCACAACAAGGCTTAAGCGACATCCGCACTATTGCTACAACTGCCCGTGACAAGCTGGAAAACGGCGGTTTTTTGGTGGTAGAACATGGCTATAACCAGCAAAACGACGTACAAAACTTATTTAGGTCGTTAGGCTATTGTAATATCCAGGCCCACACGGATTTATCGGGACAACCGCGTGTGACTTCTGGACAATACCTACCACCGTCTTGAAAAAGCTTTTACAATGCCTCTCGAAGGCTATAGCGTTGTGCATAGAGGAAAGTCTTTGATTTCCAAGGATCATCAGCTATTTAAAAAATAGCGTCATACCGGCATGGATTGTCGGTATCCAGGCTACAGGGATGTAAGCTAAGCAAGCCATCCTTGGCTTCTGGATTCCGGCAATCCCTGCCGGAACGACGGAAGATTCTTACTTATCAGAAAGCCTATTGCTGTTGAAGGAATATATATGACCCAAACCACAGAAACCCAGATACCACGCAAACTGACCAACCAGTTATTGCATCTGGCGCAATTATCGCCCGATTACGAAATATGCGGTCTCGTCGGCAGCAAAAACGGCGTACCCAGCACCTGCTATCCCATAGCCAACATCGCCGAACAGCCGCAGCAGCGTTTCCTGCTCGATGCCAAACAACAAATTGCCGCCATGTCAGACATGCGCAATCAGGGCGAAGAACTGTTCGCCATTTACCATTCGCACCCAAAAGCGCCCGCGCACCCCTCCATTTACGACCTGGAAGCCGCCGCTTACCCCGATGCGCTCTACTTGATTATCTCCTTGAATACCAAAGGAGTACTGGAAATGCGCGGCTTTAAAATAAGCCAACAAAGAGCCCAGGAAGTTGTGCTTACGCTGTTGGAAGAATGATTTTAGAAATCATAACTTAATTCAATCTAACGAAATCGAGGTTTATACTGAATTAATGTGTCGCTAACGCGATGATTGGTTTTAATCGGGTTCTCGCACCCGAAGGCGAAATACTTTTCTTTGCCCGGGCAAAGAAAAGTATTCAAAAGAAAGCCCGCCCGGATGCCGCTTATTTCCTGCGCTTCTCGTTTTCGACGGGAGGTGATCGAAGGGGCTTCCTGCCCCTCGATCACCGCGATTAATCCCTGAATCGCCCCTAACGGGTTAATCCCGCCGAAAACTGCGATGCTAGGCGCGGCATAACGGGAAAGGCGTATTTCTTGGTCTGAGGTTTATAGCCAAACATTGCCGTATTTATTTCGATACAATGACCCATTGGTTTATACTTAGCTCTAATAAAACAATCGATTAGATAAATTAATGGAGCATATACGACAACCCATTTATTTTATACGATATATAATGTCGTATAAAACTCACGTTAGCTAGACCAATGCCGACCATGGGCAACGACTGCCGTAGACGAGGTTCCTTGATTCTCCATCCAACACCCCCGCCGCCACTGCCATTAACGAAGGGTCCGTTGCGCTTCACCGTTGGTGAACCGAGTGGGGTGACCTCAAACACTTGGCGCGTATGGGCTGCGTGCAACGGCAATGTCTACGTCAAATGCCGGGACAACTTTAAGGAAATAAAAGTGTCGCTCCATGGAAAGCGTTGGCGAATGGGAATGGAGGAGGAGGCAGCCAGCAAATCATCTCTCCTTGCGCCAGGAACAAATCGAGCATTGGAAGTATGGGATGCCCCGAGTCCGGACATAAACGGAGTTATACGTGCGTTCCAAGTGCAGATACTTGCTAGCGAGCTCGCGGTCCGGCCCGAACAGCGCCTCGGAAAGCTGTGGAGAGACTCTCTCTTCCTGAAGCCGCCACCAGTTGATCGGGTTCTTTGTGTCACTCTCTTTTTTTCACCTAAAGGACTCTCGCTCATGCACGAAAGCGAGCCATCACTAACTCTCGGCGTGTTTGCATTGCCCCATGATCGCGTCTTACAGGTTATCGCGCACTTCGATCCTGCGTTCGGATACCTTGAGTCATTGCGGATCGCGAAGGCGCGAATCTTGATGCAGTACAATGAATCAGTTAAAGCGCTCCCACCTGACGGATACCTGTACTTGCACGGTCGGGCGCCGGATGGAGCCCGTTTTGCAATGCCCGCCTTCGCGCCAACGCGATAAGGCGCAGAACCATAGGATGTGCTGAACGAAGGGAAGCGCATCGCTCGCGAAAGATGCGCCTCGTACCTCGGCACATCCTATGGCTCTATATATCATTATAGTTTATTGATTTTATTGATATTTATTATTTGTTTTTGATAATGGTTTAAATCTATTAAGCTAACCTTATGGTATCATTAAAAATGTTTATGACTTCCATACATTTTGTGCTAATATGTAACTTCACACACTATATGTAGATGTTGTGAAAAACTTTTTATGTTTAACCGCATAAAATATTGTCGTGAGACACTTTCTCCTCAAAAAGGAAATTAAAAATGACTTATTCAATACAATGGGAATCCCCAATTGGTAAAGTTTGCACAGTTCATGTCTGTGATTATGAAAGCGAATGGAACAATCTTGGAGGGGTTTACAATCTTTGTCGATCCAATAACCTTCAAAATTCTTGGGTTCCTTTATACATCGGCAGGACTAACAACTTTAAAATTCGGCTTTCAGATCATGAACAATGGTCACTAGCTGTTCGACTTGGAGCGACAAAAGTTCTGGTATTAGTTGAGCAATCTGAGTTTAAACGAAAAATTTTAGAGGATATGCTGATCCAATTTTTTGACCCCCCACTAAACAAACAACTCCGTCTTACCTACCCACCTAGACTTGGAGTCAGATACTAGCAAGTAGCCTCGATGTAGTGTAACGAAATCGAGGAGAATTGAAGCCCGAGTACCCTAGATTCCGCAAGCTCCATCTAGGGTACTCGCTTACAACATCCACACAACTAATTATTCCATAGCATCAATCAATAACAAAACCCTCCGTTATCCATCACTGCTTGACAAAATTCTCACTTAGTAGACACTAGAGCCGTTTTTCACCACTCAAGAGTTCCCCATTGAACGATATGCCCGTTAGTATGCTGTTTGGCATACTCCTTTTGATGCTTATCCTTTCCGCTTTTTTTTCCGGCTCAGAAACGTCGTTGATGACGTTAAACCGTTATCGTTTAAGGCATCTGGTCAAACTAAAACATCCTGGCGCTATTAAAGCCCAAGCGTTGTTGCAACGGCCAGACCGCTTGCTTGGCTTGATTTTGCTGGGAAACAATTTCGTCAATACCTTTGCCGCCTCCGTTACCACCATCATCGCAATCCGGCTTTTTCCTAACGTTGAATCCAATATTGCCATCGCCGCTGGCATTTTAACCATTGTAATGCTGGTTTGCTCGGAGGTGACACCCAAGACGTTCGCCGCACTCAAGCCGGAGTTGCTGGCATTTCCCGCTGCCTGGATTTTTGTGCCTTTACTGAAAATCTTTTATCCCCTCGTCTGGCTGGTCAATTTGTTTGTCAACAAAATCCTGGAGATGGCGAAAATCGATGTCAATAAAAACAATCAAGATACGCTGAGTACAGACGAATTGAAGGCCATCATCGCCGAAGCTGAAAGTATAATGCCGCATCGCTATCAAAAAATGCTGATGGGTATTTTGGATCTAGAGTCGGCGACTGTCGAAGACATTATGACCCCCCGCAATGAAATTGTGGGTATTGATCTGGAACTGCCGCTTGAAGATATTATCAATCAAATAAAAACCAGCCCCCACACCCGTTTACCCGTCTACAAGAAGACTGTAGACCGCATTATTGGCTTTCTGCATTTGCGGAAGGTATTGATTCTTATCAATCAGGAAGATTTTGACAAGCAAATGATTATCAGCTTGCTGAGTAAACCTGTTTTTATCCCGGATACAACGCCTGTGCATTCGCAAATGCTAAAATTTAAGACCGAAAAAATACGGATTGGGTTGGTGGTGGATGAATATGGCGATGTCCAAGGCTTGGTGACGATGGATGATTTATTGCAGGAAATTGTCGGCGAGATTATCACTGAGGATACGACGGTCAGAGTGCAAAGCGACGGCAGTTATCTGGTCGATGCCAACATCACGGTCAGGGAACTTAACCGATTTATGCAATGGGATTTGCCGACAGAAGGCCCGAAGACGCTGAACGGACTGATTATAGAATTTATGGAAACGATACCGGAAGCGGGAACTAGCATAAAACTCCACGGCTACCCATTGGAAATTATCAAGGGCGATGATAAGGCGGTGAAATTGGTTAAGTTTCTGCCTAAGCCTTAGGCCAATACCGTTGTTAAGGAAGCAACCCCGACCCTCTCCCTCAAGGGAGAAGGAACACAGCAACTTTATCTTAACGACATGGCCTTTAACTTAAACCCTCACAACTCGGAAAGTACATCTAACGCCTCCAAAAGCGTCGCAACCGGGTAAATCTGCAAGCCCTCAATCCGTTTTTTGGGCGCGTTGGCCTTGGGAATCACCGCCTTTTTGAAGCCATGTTTGGCGGCATCGTTTAAGCGTGCTTGACCATTCGCAACTGGCCTGATTTCACCGCTCAACCCGATTTCCCCGAAAAAAAACGCATCGTGCGGAATGATTTTATCCCTAAAACTGGACACGATACCGACGATAATCGCCAAATCGGAACTGGTTTCCGTAACTTTAATACCGCCCACGACATTGGCATAAATTTCATCATTGGCGGTAAAAATGCCGCCATGACGGGTCAATACCGCCAGCAACATCGCCAGACGGTTCTGGTCGAAACCGACTGCAAGCCTGCGTGGATTGCCGTACTGGCATTCTGTCACCAGCGCCTGAATTTCCACCAGCAAAGGGCGGGTGCCTTCCCATAATACGGTCACCACGCTGCCTGGGGAGGGCTTATCCGGCCTGTTTAAAAACATCGCCGATGGATTTTTGACCTCTTTAAGACCAGCACTGTCCATCGCAAAAAAACCCAGTTCGCCGACACTGCCAAAGCGGTTTTTATCAGCCCTCAACACCCTGAAACGGGCATCATCGGTAGACGAGAGCATGACTTGGGTATCGACAATATGGCTTAAAGTCATCGGCCCCGCTAGGGATTGATCCTTGGTGACATGGCCCACCATAAATATCGAAATGTGGTGTTTTTTTGCATACTGGGTCAGGTAGCTGGCCGATTCCCTGACTTGGGAGACGGAACCCGGCGCTGACTCGACATCTTGGGTATAAACTACTTGTATGGAATCAATCACCAAAATCTTGGGTTTTATTTCGTCCAACACATCGCAAATCCGTTGCACTGAGGTTTCGGCCAACATCATGATTTTGTCGGCTGGCAGGCCTAAGCGGTGCGCCCGTTCGGCGATTTGCTGCAAAGATTCCTCGCCGGAAACATACAGCACAGACACACCTTGCACGGCAATATTAGCTATCGCTTGCAGCAAAAGTGTACTTTTACCAGCGCCCGGCGCCCCACCTATCAACACCACGCTACCTGTCACAATGCCGCCGCCCAGGACGCGGTCAAATTCCGACATGCCGGTGGCAATGCGTTCGGTGTTTACCAAACTGACATCAGAAAGTAATTTTACTTCTGAGGCACTACCTGCATATCCTAATGAACGATTAGGGCGCTCATTACCGGCTGTGCCTAACCTGACTTCTTTGATGGTGTTCCATTCGCCGCAACTGGTACATTGCCCGCCCCAACGCGGGTAATCCGCGCCGCATTGCTGGCAAACAAAGGCACTATGCTTTTTCTTGCTCATCGGCTAGGTAGATGACTGGACAAAGGCCACCATCAAGCTACGGCCTTGTTTTTTCAGCCAGTTTCGCCTGATTTGGTAATCCGGCAGGTGTTCGGCAACCAGCGACCAGAATTGGCTGGAATGATTTTTAACCCGTATGTGGCAAAGCTCATGCACGACGACGTATTCCAAAACTTCCCTTGGCGCCATAATCAGCAGCCAGTTGATGTTGATATCGTTATGGATACCGCAACTGCCCCAGCGGCTTTTTTGCGTTTTAATGGTAATGGTACGCGGGGTGAGCTGTTTTTTTCCTGCATGTATTTCTACGATCTGTTCAACTAGCTGTTTGGTTTGTTTTTTCATCCAGCGGATCAAGGCTTCCCTGATTTGATGGTTATGTTCATCAAGACTTATGCTTTCAGGCACATAAGCCGTATAGCCATCCGTAAATTCTATTTTGGCCCGTTTCAATTTCGATGGCTTGACTGTCAATACATACATCTTGCCCTGATAAGCCAGATTGGCTCCCGATTTATACTCGGTAGGAACAAAAGGGCTACGCTGCGGGCTTGAAGCCGCCATTTTTTTCAATGCCTGGGTAACCCACTCCTGCTTTGCCTGCACAAATTTATGCAGCTTATGCTCAGGGATCTGCAAAGGCGCGACAACTTCCACCTGCCCGGGTTTGACAACAATACGCGCATTGGAAACCCGCTGGCTACGCCGAATACGGTAAGAAAAGGGTAGGTTAGCAAACACTGTGATTGGTTGCAAAAGTAATGGTTGGCAGTAAACAGTCTACTATATCCTGAAAAAATCGAGTTGAGTTGTTGAATGGTTGTGGGTAATTCAAATCATCCATGTGGTGAAAAATGTAAAACAATTTTTCAAAATACGTGTCAACTGCCCATTTACAAAAAATATTTTGCTGCTAGATTTTGACTGGCCTCTTAATTTATCTTACCAATCTGGTGAAACTCTTGTAAGATTGCTCTGTCCCACGTTCTGTTATTCACTTGTTTAAGGAATTCACGATTATGCGATTAAATACTGCTATTTCCCGTTCAGAAGCCGGCATTCTGTCAACAAATAAGGTATTGAAAAATACCTACCTGTTATTGTCCATGACACTCCTGTTCAGCGCCGTGACGGCAGGGGTTTCCATGTATTTCAATCTGCCTCATCCCGGCATGATTATCACCATGGTCGGTTATTTTGGTTTGTTGTTTTTGACCACCAAATTTAGTGACCGCAGTTTGGGCCTGGTTTTTGTCTTCGCACTGACCGGATTCATGGGCTTGACGCTAGGCCCCATCATCAATATGTACACCCAGGCGTTCAGCAACGGCAGTGAGTTGGTCATGACTGCATTAGGCGGCACGGGGGTTATCTTTCTGGGGCTTTCCGGTTATGCACTGACCACCCGCAAAGATTTCAGTTTTATGTCCGGTTTTTTGCTGGTCGGCATCCTGGTGGCATTCCTGGCCGGAATCGGGGCTGTGCTGTTCTCCATCCCCGCTTTGTCGCTGGCGGTTTCAGCCATGTTTATCTTGCTGATGTCGGGCATGATTTTGCTACAAACCAGTGAAATTATCCACGGCGGGGAAACCAACTACATTTTGGCGACGGTTTCCTTATATGTCTCTATCTACAACCTGTTCCTGAGCTTGCTGCAAATACTCGGGTTTTTTGGTGGTGACGATTAAGCCATCCTTGTTATCGGTAAAAAGCCCGGTTAAATTAGCCGGGCTTTTTTGTATTTTGCTGTTTTTTTCCGGCTGCCTAACCGGGAAATCGCCAGAAGAAGTGACAACCTTATTCTGGCAGGCACTGGCGCAAGCTCAGTTAGAAAATGCCAGGAAGCACGTAACCGAACATTCCCAACATCTGGTCAACCTTCAAGACATCGAAAAACATTCCACCATTCAAACAGGTGTAGCTGTTATTGAGGATTCCGATGCCACTGTAGAAACAACAATTACAAGAAATAAGAAACTGGTCACTTTCAACACTGTGCTACTAAAAGAACAGGACACCTGGAAAGTGGACTATTTGCAAACCCAAATGAACATCTCCATGATTCCTTTCGGCGATGTTGTGAAGAGCCTTCAAAACCTGGGGGATACATTTGCTAAACAACTTGAAAAACAACTGCCTATCATCCAAAAAGAAATGGAATCGTTGGGCAATGAATTGAAAAATCAAATCGACGAACTTGGGCGTTCCCTGGAAAAACCGGGAAATCCTAATAAGTCAAAAGCCTATCCGGGAACTATTTAGCCAACTTAAACTTTGAGCATCTTAAATTTATAGAAATTCCCATTCCTCAAAACGGGCAGCTTGACCTGCGTAACATCCTCTACTGTCCAATAAATTCCAAACCACAGCGTTTTTGATCAAAAACCTACGCCCCGATCGTGCTATGCGAATCCCCTGATAACTGTCCAAGTAGCCCTTTCGGCTAACCTCTGCCAATAACTTATCCCGTTCAAATTGATGAATGGGTTCTGCTGACAATCTGGAAGGCAACTGCGTGAACTCTTCCCAACTAAACCCGAATAATTCAAGTGCTTTCAGGTTTGCATAATTGAATGCCGGGTCAGCGGCAGTATTGTGGGAAACGACGACAAAAGGCGCATAAAACAACGCTTTTGCCAATTTCTCATTAGTGGGATTTTCCGGTATTAGTTTTTTCCCCAACAACTTTCGGTAACAATTGCTCATCAAGGCAACATGGTCGTTGAGAAAGAGGTTCTCTTCGGCAGGATAACTCGTTTCGGGACAAATCATTTAAAAATCAAGAAACTGCTGGGGTCATTTTAACAACAGGATGCTGCTTGTTAAGCAAACTAGCCCTGCTTATCAAGGGATACTTTCATTGAACCTGCCATCTGTGTAACAATTCGGCGCTTCGGTCATCGCTTATCATCAGCATATGCCTATACAGTCTGACGAACGAGAGCAATTTGTTACGCTAATAATAACGCATGATAATTGCCCGGCATCGCAAATACAACAGTTGCGGGGCATTTACCGCTATAGTCTTGTTTTAGCTGACACACAAGATAAAGCATCAACTGCAATTACGGGCGAACTATTCAACCTCATCATTGTTGACCTGAACTTAGGCAATCTTGGTTTCGTTTCACTCGTAAAAAATACTGGCTGCATCAACTGCAATACACCTATCCTCGCGCTGGTTGATAAAGTGGATTCCATTCAAAGAAGAAACCTTATTGCCGCCGGTTTTGATGATTGCCTGTCAAAACCCCTGACCGCCGATAATCTTGGTGAGATAATGAAGCTTTGGTGCAGTAATGATGTGCTAACCCCATTTTTGAATTCTATCCAAACCTTATTGGCCAATTGTAGGAATAACCGTGTCCTGGTCATGGCTCTCTACAAAAAGCTTTTCGAAGAACTGCCCCAACAAATTGACCAGATCGAAGCTGCCCTTAAAACTGGGCAATATCAATTGGCCTTTGACGTAACCCATAATCTCAATGGTTGCGTAAGAACGTGTTATTTGCAAGACATTGAAGAGTTGGCTAATGCTTTGGAAAAATGCTTAATCCAGAAAAAATATGAATTCGCCGACGGGTATTTTTTGATGCTACAGCAAGGAGTTTCTACTTTTATTGATCACCGTCACCCTATCCTGGCTCATTTGCATAAATAACGATAATCAAACAATAAAAAAGCCCAAGTTGGGCTTTTTTATTGGAAAATCTTAACCAATACATCTAGCACAACCGTTCAGGTCAAATCAGCCAGGAGCAGTTGGGCCGTTTTCTTTTGTTCGGCAGACCCTTTTTCGAGTACCTGCCCTATTATCTCTTTAGCGGATTTCGCATCCCCCATATCTATATAGGCTTTTGCCAAATCCAGTTTTGTCTCCAGTTCGTCCATATCGGTCAAGTCGGACACCATAATATCTTGAGCTCCCGGCTTATCGAAACCGGTTTGGAGAGGCTCTAAATCGAAATTAAAGTCGACCGTGTCATTACCGAATGCATCTGTCTCAAGAAGACCATCCTTCGAAAATTCAGTAATTTGGTAAGGATCCAAAGCGTCCTTTGCTGGAATTGTCTCCACCTTGCGTGGCTTATTGCCTTTCGACGTGTCCAAATTAAAATCGAATTCGTACGTTTCCAATTCGCCTTCGCTATCCAAATCATCTAACTGTAGTTCTGGAGCATCATCATTGCCGAAACCATCCGTGTCAGCATGGGAAGAGTTTTCGGTCTCCGCTTTTTTTGCAATCCCAGGATATGGACCCAGATCAAAATCTATCGATTCGTTGTCCTCCTGTTCCCCAAGCTTGTCTTCGAATGAGTCAAGACCAAAATCTTGATTGTCATCCAGACTTTCGGCTGATTCAACAATAGGCTCATGTTCTTGGGGTTGAACTGGCGGTTGTTGGTGGGGAGCATCAAAGAGCGATTCTTCGGCATCGACATCAGAAACTTCGAAGATAGCGGCACCTAAATGTTCAGCTTCGGACACCACTTCCGAGCTTTCACTTGCTGCAGACACACTGAACAGGACATTTTCGGTGGACGCCTCAGGTTCTGTAGCAAATACCGCTACGTCACTGGGACTCGGAGATGAAAATAGTTCAGTATCCGTAGAGATATCCCTACTTAGGTCTGTCACTTTGCCCCAAAAATCCTTGTCCTCTTTTTTGCCTGCTACAACCAACTCCATTGCATAGTTTTCAAAATTCTCTTTACTTGAGTTAGCGTGGAAAATTTGAAGCAGCTTCAATTTGCAGTCATCCCGGTCTGGAAAATCCTTGACCGCTTGCCTAATCAACTCTTCTGCCTGTTGATAACGACCATAAGCCAAGTACACATCCGCTTCGGCAATGGGATCAATATCACTATGGTCAACGTTAAATGACTCGAATGTTTCAAAGTCGCTGGTCTTAAAGTCATTCAGAAAAGTACTCTCACCAGGGCTGATCCCAGCAGCAACTCCAGCTTTGCGGAGGGTAGAAGAAAAGGCCCCGGTCGACTCGCTGTTTTGCATAGTCGTGTAACTTCGGAACATGCTTTCATTGTCCGTTTCTTTAAGAATTTTTTGCTTACGCCACCATAACCAGCCGAATAACGATAGGGCACCTATACCGCCCACGAACCATAGAAAAGGCGACACAGACTCTTCGACAACGGGTTGAGGTTGCACAATATTTTTGACGGGTGCCTTGACAATCGGCTTTGCTGATGTAACGGGCGGAACAGGTTTTACGGGAGGGGGCGCTATCTGGGCTGACCGCTCAGGCGTTACTTGCTCCGGCTTAGCCTGGGTTAAGTCCGGGGCGGGAGGTGCAGACGGCGCTTGAGTTGGGGAGGGCGTCTGGGTCTGGACAGGATTTTGTAATTCTGCAAGCTGTTTGTCTTTTAAAGCGATCAGCTCTTGCATCATAGCCATCTGCTTCTCGAGTGCGGCTACTTTGCTTTGTAAAGCCTCATCGACAGGCGCTGCTGTTTCTTTTGCGCTTTCTTTATCGATAGCGGGTTGCGATAGCGATGTGGCATTGGGTGCGCCTGATGCCTGCTCACTGGATGGAGAAACCGTTTCATTTGCGGCAACCGTAGCCTCGGTGGGTGCTTCCAGCTTTAATTGGCTATCAACCGCTTCTTCTTTTGCAACCCGCGTTTCTCCAGCAGGAACGCCCGAACGGTTGTTATTCCAAGCCTCATTATGCCGTCCAAATTCAGCCAAGGCTTCCCGCCGGGAGGTTTGTTGGACGACATCTTTTTCTGGGATCGTTAATGTTTTACCCGCCGATAATGCGTTCACATTCTGCTGAAAAAACGCGTGGGGATTTTTTTCGTAAAGCGCAATCATCATCTGCTCTACAGAAACGCCAGCCCCTCGCGCCCGCTCAGCAACATTCCACAGCGTATCGTTTCTTCTGGCAACAATTTGTCCGCCATAACTCCCAGCGGAACTGCGTCGCGGCTTGGTAGCATGTCTGGACGGACGACGTTGCGGAACGTAATCTTGTTGCTGGGGAGGATAATTTTCGTAGTTGGATGTTAAGGGATAGGCTGGCTCTTGATAAACAGGCCCCTGATAAACCGGTTGCTGATAATCGGCTGGCGGATCGACCAAGACTGTAAATTCACGATACAAATTACCTTTCGGCCAGCTGACTTCGAGCAAGAAATTAAGGTACGGTTCTTTAAAGGCTTCCCTTGAGGTTACCTTGATAACCATGGAACCGTTCGGTTTGACTACCGGTTGAAACCTGATTTTTGAGAGAAAATAAGACCAAGGCACTCCCGCTTCATCAAATTTTTCAGGCGGCGCCAGATTGACTTTGATATTCGACGGATTTTCTCCACGCGAAACAACCAATGAAATCTCAGCGTTGAGATTCTGGTTAAGGGCTGAGCGCACTCTGATATCACCGATCCCCAACGAATGTCCACTAACGGGTGCCAGTAACGATACCACCGTTAAAGCTTTAGTTAAGTTGCGCACACTTCCTTCTCCTTAAAAAATTTAATCACGATGTTCTACCACACAGCCACAATTATAGAAACAAGATTAGCCTAGATGTAATTTTTTACCAATATTTCAGCAATCTGCACACTGTTTAAAGCTGCGCCTTTTCTGACATTATCGCTCACCACCCACAAATCGATACCATGCGGGTGGGAAATATCTTCCCGTATCCGCCCAACAAACACGTCATCATGTCCTGATGATTCAGTAACGGCTGTAGGATAACCTCCGTTCTTGCGCTCATCCAGGACGGTAACACCGGGCGCTTTGGCAAGCAATTCCCTAACGGTATTGGCATCAATTTTGTTGCGTGTTTCGATGTGTACGGCTTCAGAATGACCATAAAAAACCGGAACCCGCACCGCAGTGGCATTCACTTTAACTGTTTGATCGCCCAAAATTTTCTGGGTCTCCCAAACCATTTTCATCTCTTCCTTGGTATAACCGTTATCCATAAACACATCAATCTGGGGCAACACATTGAAAGCAATCTGTTTCGGGTATACATTCGTCTCTATTGGCTGTCCATTCAATAACTTGGATGTCTGTTTGACAACTTCTTCTATCCCCTTTTTTCCAGTGCCGGAAACCGCCTGATAAGTGCAGACATTGATCCTGTCTATGCCTACCGCATCATAAATAGGTTTTAAGGCCACCAACATCTGAATGGTAGAGCAATTAGGATTGGCGATAATCCCGCGATTTTTATAATCCGCTATTTTTTCTGGATTAACTTCCGGCACCACCAGTGGTATGTCATCGTCATAACGGAAGTGGGAAGTGTTATCCACCACAATGCAACCCGCAGCCACCGCTTTGGGTGCAAATTCGGCGGAAACTGAACCGCCCGCAGAAAACAAACCGATTTGCGCCTTTGAAAAATCAAATTCGGCCAAGTCTTCGATTTTTAATGTCCCGCCTTTGAAGGGAATCCGTTTCCCAACTGACTTTCTGCTGGCAAGTGCATAGACTTCACCGACCGGAAAATTCCTTTCTTCCAGGATAGCCAGCATAGACTCGCCGACAGCACCCGTCGCACCAACTACCGCAACGTTATAAAATTTGGTCATTTATACTCACTTTTAATCTTCTAATCTGAATTTTCACCTTAATTTAGGGCCGCCCACTTCATTTTCGAAGCCATGAAAGCATTCCCAAAATCAGGCGAAAACATTATTTACCACAGAGGACACGAAGGGCGCGAAGAAAAGGATCCCTATTAACTCAAACTATTGAAAACTTCGTGTCCTTTGTGTTCTTCGTGGTTATCCTTTCAATTCATACAAAAACATGAATTTTTCACAGTCAGTTTCGGGCTTAACCCAATATGGCGTAAATTTTATGGGTGATTTCATCGACACTGCCCACACCGGCAATCGAGTAAAACTTAACCGTTTGATCTGGCGCAGAATAATAATCGACTAATGGTTTGGTCTGCTGATGATAAACGCTTAACCTCTTGCGTACCGTTTCTTCTTTATCGTCATCCCTTTGGATAAGGGCTTCCCCGGTTATATCATCCGTACCTAGAATTTTTGGTGGATTAAATTCCACATGATAGGATCGCCCGGATTGTAAATGAACCCGCCTACCCGCCATGCGCTTCACAATTTCCTCATCATCCACCACAATCTCGATCACCGTATCAACGGCAACGCCCATTGCATCAAGTCCCTCAGCCTGGGCTATTGTGCGTGGAAAACCATCCAACAGAAAACCATTCGCACAATCCTCCTGTTTGATACGTTCTCTAATCACCCCCAAAATAATGTCGTCGGAAACCAAACCGCCTGAATCCATCACCTGTTTTGCGGCAATGCCCAAAGGTGTTCCCGCACGCACAGCAGCACGTAACATATCGCCTGTTGAAATCTGGGGAATTCGGTATTTTTCAGTAATAAATTGGGCTTGTGTGCCTTTGCCAGAACCAGGGCTTCCCAAAAGGATGATGCGCATCAAATAATTCCATAGGATATTCGCCAAAGACGAATACCGAAATTTAACGAAAAATGTCCTTCACGCACTCGAAACTCATGTTAACGAGCACAATGCAATTTGAATGCATTCTATAACATGTCGCCCTTAATCTCTTGTAAATATCTATAAACCTTCATATTCTTCGGAAAACTGACAGGAATCCCCGTATAGTCTCAACTTAGCTTCAAAGTTACGGCTATTAACCTCATCAATCGACCAAAATTTAGGTAATGCAGAGAGATTTCAGCCAACTCAAAAACCAAAAATTGGACGTACTCGTCTGCGGTGGCGGCATTTACGGGGCGTGGACGGCTTATGATGCCGCCCTTCGCGGACTCAAAGTCGCTATTATCGATAAAGGCGATTGGGCGTGTGCAACGTCTTCCGCTTCCAGCAAACTGATACACGGCGGGCTGCGCTATCTGGAAACCTTCGATTTTAAACTGGTCAAGAAAACCTTGGCTGAGCGGCGCATGCTTCTGCAAGCAGCCCCTCATCGGGTCTGGCCGCTACGATTCGGTGTTCCGGTATACAAAAACAGTCGAATAGGCGCGTTTCGGTTGAAAATTGGCCTAGCCTTGTATGATTTCCTTGCCGGTAAAGTACCCCTATCCCAAAAACACCAATCCCATTCGAAGGACGATTTTATCAAGCATTTTCCTTACTTAGACTCGGTTGAATTACTGTCTGGATTCACTTATTTCGACGCCCAAACCGACGATGCACGCTTTGTACTTGAATTGATAGATGGCGCTTGCTCGGCTGGCGCAGTTTGCATCAACTATTGCGAAGCCATCGAATTAGTTGAAAAAAACGGCAAAATCAGCGGCGCCATTCTTCATGACGAGATAAACGATGAAACCATAGAAATTGATGCGGCACTAGTGGTCGATACGACGGGACGATGGTCGTCTTTATTCCAGAACGGTAAGGACTGTTACCTGTTATCCAAAGGCATTCATTTAGTCATGCCGCAAACCCTTAGGGATGAAGCCCTATTGTTAACTGCAAAATCGGATGGTCGCGTGTTTTTTATCATCCCTTGGTACGGCATGACTTTATTGGGAACGACCGACACCGACTATGACGGCGACATCGAAAATGTACCCATTACCAATGAAGATATCAAGTATTTGTTAAGCGAAGCGAATCACGTACTGAAAACAGTAAACTGGACTGAGCAAGACATTATCGGGAAATTTGCGGGCATCCGGGTTTTACAACAGTCTCACAGCAATAATCCTTCGAGCATAAGCCGCGACTGGATTTTAAAAACATCCCAAAACGGATTGCTTTCTTCAATCGGCGGCAAATTCACCTCAGCCAGGGAAGATGCCGCAATCATTACCGATACGGTTTGCAAACAGTTAGGAATTCATAGGGCTGGCCAAACTTTTGGCAGAGCCTTCCCTTGGCTTTGCGGCACTGATTACCAATCATTGCTGGATGTTTCACTACCCAGGGCGCAACGTCTTGGCATCAATAAGGACAGCACCTTCTGGCTGGTCAGTCGTCATGGCAATAAAATCTCCCAAGTTTTCCAATTATGTGAAGATAATCCAGATTTAGCTATGCTTATCAGACCGGAACTACCTTTTATCATGGCTGATTTAGTGTCCTGTGCGCGTCATGAAATGGTTATCCATCTGGATGACTTGCTAAGACGGCGGATACCACTTTTAATACTGGCAAAACTGACGCCCGGAGACTTATCCCATCTCGCCAACATCACGGCAAAAATCCTGGGATGGGACACTAATAAAACTGATGATGAGATAACGAGATGCCTAAAAAAAAGTCCAATTGCCAAGAATATTGAAAAATGAAGCCGCCTGTTTTTTATTAATAAACACCTTGAGTTATACTTGCTTGAAGGAAAAACTATTATCAGGCCGAACACACCCCATTAGCTAGCGCCACAGAGACGCCTATCATGATAACCCAAAAACCTACCCCTATCACACGCCGAATACTTGGCACCTTGATCATTTCAAGTACGCTGTCTGGTTGCTCGACAACACCCGCTACGGCTACGCAAACCAACAATGATCCTATGGAAAGCTGGAACCGCGATGTGCATGACTTTAATAAGGATTTTGACGATACCATCCTAAAACCTTTGGCAAAAGGTTATCAGTCGGCAGTGCCGAATCCGGTCGACGAAAGCATAAGCAATGTTTTCAGCAATATTAATGACATTGGTGTAACCATCAATGATTTTTTACAATTGAAATTTGTCCAGGGCGGTATGGATGCCAGCCGCTTCCTGATTAATACCACCGTAGGTGTAGTCGGGATTTTTGACGTTGCAAAAATGATTGACTTACCCAAGCATGACGAAGATTTTGGCCAAACCTTGGGATCCTGGGGTATTCCATCCGGTTCTTACATGGTGTTGCCCTTCCTGGGTGCCAGTTCGCCCAGGGATACCATTGGCTTGATTGGTGATGCGTTTTTTAATCCCTTGACTTATGTCTCGTTTTTTGGTGGTTTTGCAGCCAATGCCGCCACCGCTGCCGCTACTGCTGTTGATGTCACCGATACCCGGTCAGACTTGATGTCATCCGAAAGAATTGTCGATGAAGCATCGGTAGACCGCTACGACTTCGTTAAA
The DNA here is from genome assembly GCF_046714055.1 of Methyloglobulus sp. GTDB lineage: Bacteria > Pseudomonadota > Gammaproteobacteria > Methylococcales > Methylomonadaceae > Methyloglobulus. Next base: position 28,400 of record NZ_JBKKBJ010000116.1, read on the forward strand.
AATGCCTACCTGCAACGTCGTGACTACTTGATTCATGACGGCAATCCACCCGAAGAAAATAACGACCCCCTACTTGAAGAAGGCCTTGATGGAAGCGCAACCGAAGGCGCAACGGACAATAAAACCCAGGATAACCTGGCAAACACTCCCAGTTCCGGTGCGCCCGCTGTCCAAGACCCTAACGCTGTCACTATCATAAACAATTCCACCACGATGCCTAAAGAAGGCGCTGCCGATACGCCTGTTATCGATAATTCAAAACATCTTTTGGATTTGTCAGCCCCAGAAGAATAGCAATAATCCCATGTCAGCAGCTTACCCGGATAACTGGAGTGATATAGATAAGACGCTTTATAACCGCTCAGTCAGGGTATTTGACACCGTCAAAAAAGTACTCAGTGTTAAAATAAAAGTCCATGCCGACACCCAGGTACAACAGGGCGATATCTTCCTGTTTAACCATTTTTCCCGTTTCGAAACGTTCATCCCGCAATTTCTGATCTACGAGCAATCTGGTGCCTATAGCTGTGCTATCGCATCTGGTGAATTTTTTCAACAAGACACGGTGATGGCAAGATACCTCCAGCACGTTGGCGTTTTCCCCCACGACCACGACCGCTTATTTTCTTTGCTGACAGCACAAATACTGCGTGGACGGAAGGTTATCATTTTCCCTGAAGGCAGTATGATCAAAGACCGTCAGGTTATTGATGAAAAAGGCAATTACGGTATTTATTCGCGCATGACAGGTCTACGGCGCAAACAACACACGGGTGCTGCCGTCCTGGCACAGGGAATTGAAGCCATAAAAATCATCATCCGACATGCCTATCATCAAAAAGACCATGACCAGTTGGTCTGGTGGAAAGAACAACTTCAGCTAGATAGCCTGGATCAATTACTCACCTCCGCACTCAAGCGTACCCTGATTATTCCCGCCAATATTACGTTCTACCCGATTCGGACATCGGAAAACTTACTGTTAAAAGCGGTCGATTTTTTTACTGATAGCTTAAGTTTGCGGCAAACCGAAGAACTGCTGATCGAAGGCAATATCATGCTAAAAAACACCGACATGGATATACGCATGGGTAGGCCGCTAGAACCTTTTGACCGCAAATTTTTTGGTAGCCACTATTTATTGCAACAAGTGATGGCTAAAGCCAAATCGGTGGACGACATCTTTACCCTGCAAGCCAAACCTAAAGACTGGCAGCAAAGATGCCTGGGGTTCTATTTTAAAAAAGCGGCTAATGCGACTCGCGACCGGTACATGGAGGAAATTTACCTTAACGTCACCATCAACCTAAGCCATCTTGCCTCAATCCTGATCATGTATCTGATCAAAAACGGACAACCACAAATCGAACAGCAACGGTTTTTCACCATACTTTATATAGCGGTCAAGCACTTACAAAACAATACGAATATCAATTTACATCGAAGTTTGCTCAACCCCATTGATTACAGCGAACTGATCAGCGGCACCAGCACACGCTTCCAACATTTCATCTCTGAAGCCATAAACACCGGCCTTATCGCCAAATACAAAACCCGATACCACTTATTGCCGAAACTGCTTGAAGACCATGATTTTGACAGCATACGACTGGAAAATATGATCGCTGTTTACGATAACGAAGCCAAGCCCATTACGGTTGTTCGCGAAACCATCATTAAAGCGCTGGCAGAATGTGATGACATCGATCAACAGGAGCTTGCTGCCTGGCATTTTGAGGATGAATGCCGCGACTTAAACTGGGAGCATCACGCCTACAATAAGCCCACTTATGATGACATCAATGCCCAGGAAACCGCCACTGCCGATGCGAACCCTTTTTTCCTCGATCCGCATGAGGACAATGGCATAGGCGTCCTGCTGATCCACGGCCTGCTCGCCAGCCCTGCCGAACTCAGGGATTACGGTGAATATCTAGTCCAACAGGGTTACACTGTGATGGGTGTCCGGCTCAAAGGCCACGGCTCATCGCCTTATGCCCTGCAAAACCAAACCTGGGAAGATTGGTACCAGTCAGTGGTTCGCGGCTATAGGATACTTAAGGCCCACAGTGACCGGATTTTCGTGACCGGATTTTCCACCGGCGGGACTTTGGGCCTCAAACTGGCTACCGAACATTTTCCTGACATCATTGGCGTCAATGCCGTTGCTGTGCCGATAAAATTCATCAATCCTGCCTTTATGTTGGTACCTCTACTTCATGGCACCAATAAGTTGGTGGATTGGATATCATCATTCGAGGGGATCAAGTCTTTTATTGAAAATGCCGCCGAACATCCAGCGGTCAATTACCGGAACGTACCCGTCAAAAGCCTGTATGAGCTAAGGCAACTAATTGAACAAATGAATGATTTTGCGCCAAAATGTACAGTGCCAGTATTGATTTTGCAAGGCGACAATGATCCGGTCGTTTCATTTAAGAGCGCCCATGCGATCATGGGCAAGCTCACCTGCAAAAACAAGCAGCTAAAATTCATACCTTCAAACCGCCACGGTATCTTGATGGAGAATATCGGCGGCACTTGGGAAAGTATTGATGAATTTATGAAGGAGTGCATAGATGAAACGAATACGAAGTAATCCGGTCGTAAGAGCAGATGCACTGACTATTTAAGAACGAGGTGTTAACGGCTTAATGCGAGGAAGCAGTGTTGGGCGAGTGGTAATGAGGCGAGGATTCATATAACGAGGAGATCAAATAATGAAAAATGTTGTTGTTGCCGGGTATTGCCGATCACCCTTCACGCCAGCCCAGAAAGGAGGCTTGGCAAAAGTTAGGCCCGATGACCTCGCCGCCCAAGTGGTTAAAGGCTTGGTCAGCAAAACGGGAGTCAATCCCGACGACATCGAAGACCTAATCCTGGGTTGTGCTTTTCCAGAAGGCGAGCAAGGCCTTAACGTCGCGCGCTTGATTGTCTTTCTGGCTGGATTGCCTAGCACCATAGCGGGAATGACGCTCAACCGTTTCTGCGGCTCGTCCATGCAGGCCATCCACATAGCGGCTGGCGCGATACAGATGAATGCAGGCGAAGTATTTATCTGCGCTGGCTTGGAGTCGATGAGCAGAATCCCGATGGGCGGCTACAACAATATGCCCAACCCTGCGCTTTATGAAACTTTCCCGCAAGCCTATATCAGCATGGGTGATACAGCCGAAAATCTTGCCCGAAAATATCAAATCGCCCGTACAGAGCAAGAAGCTTTCGCACTGGATAGCCAAAAAAAGGCTTACGCTGCCCAGCAGGGTGGCAAATTTTCCGATGAAATTATACCCATCACGGCAAAATCAGGCTTGATTGACACGGATGGCTGCTTGCGCCCTGAATCCACAGCAGAAGGCTTAGCTGGGCTAAATCCCGCATTCCAGGCCTCCGGCACGGTAACCGCAGGTACTTCTTCACCCCTAACGGACGGCGCAGCCGCCGTTTTGGTGTGCAGTGAAGACTATGCCGATGCCCACAAGCTGCCAATAATGGCACGCATCAAGGCTTGCGCCGTTTCCGGCTGTGCGCCAGAAATCATGGGCATAGGCCCGGTTAACGCAACCCATAAGGCCTTGATCCGAGCCGGAATAACCTTGGACAACCTTGATATTGTCGAGTTGAATGAAGCTTTTTCTGCACAAGCCTTAGCGGTACTTAAGGAATTGCCGATACCTATGGCTAAACTCAACCTTGATGGCGGTGCAATTGCCTTAGGCCACCCGCTGGGCGCAACTGGAGCCCGGATTACCGGGAAAGCTGCCAGTTTATTGCAGCGGGAAAATAAACGCTATGCACTAGCGACACAATGTATAGGTGGAGGTCAGGGAATAGCCACTATTCTGGAGGCGATCTAATGAACATCCAAAAAGTGGCGGTCATCGGCGCGGGTGTGATGGGCGCAAGCATTGCCGCGCATATCACTAATGCGGGCATACCCGTATATTTGCTGGATATAGTCCCTAATGGAGCGGCTAACCGTAACAGCATCGCCGAAACTGCCGTCAAAAAATTGCTGGACAGCAATCCAGCGCCTTTTATGGGTAAAAACAATGCCCGACTGATTACGACAGGTAATATTGAAGATCACTTGCACTGGCTAGCCGATGCCGACTGGGTGATTGAAGCAGTCATTGAAAATCCGCAAATAAAACAGTCGCTTTACCAAAAGCTTGAAGCGGTTTGTAAGCAAGACTGCCTGATTTCCTCAAACACGTCTACCCTGCCTTTGGGTTTGCTGGTCAAGGACATGCCGGACAGTTTCAAACGGCGTTTCATGATTACCCATTTTTTTAATCCGCCCCGCTACATGCGCCTGTTAGAGCTGGTTTCAAGCCCGGCAACAAAACCCGCATTGGTTGAAACAGTCAGCCAGTTCGCCGATATAAAACTGGGTAAAAACTGCGTAACCTGTAAAGACACCCCCGGCTTTATCGGCAACCGGATTGGCATTTATTGGCTGCTACACGGCCTCTTGGACGCAATTGACCAAGGCATAACGGTTGAACAAGCCGATGCCATCATGTCCGCACCTTTTGGAATCCCCAAAACAGGTGTGTTCGGTTTGCTGGATTTAGTGGGTCTGGATCTGATCCCCCCTATCTTGAAGGGCATGAAACTGGCGCTGCCACCGCAGGATGCTTTTCATGAGGTCAATCGACTGCCTGACATCGTACAAAAAATGATTGCCGACGGTTACACGGGCAGGAAAGGCAAAGGCGGGTTTTACCGCTTGAATAAAATAGATGGGGCGCGTATCAAAGAATCCATCAGCCTTGCTACTGGCGACTATACCCGAAGTGAAAAATCGGATTTGTCCACAATTAAAGATGCCCAAAAAGCTGGCCTTCAAGCCTTGTTATCGCACCCTCACCCCGTTGCCCAGTATGCTTGGCGTGTGCTATCCCACACCTTGTGCTATGCCGCCAGCTTAGTCCCTGAAATTTCCGATGACATTACAGGAATTGATGCCGCCATGCGTGACGGCTACAACTGGAAGTTTGGGCCATTTGAGCTATTGGATCAAATCGGTGTGCCCTGGTTCGTGGAAAAGCTCCGCAGCGAAAACCGCCCTATCCCGACATTGTTAGCCAAAAATTCCAGCTTGTATTCGACTAGCTCAGGCCAGTTGGAATTTGCTGACCTTGCTGGACAGTATCATCCTATCCGAAGGGTCGAAGGCGTTTTGTTGCTGTCCGACATCAAGCAACAAAACCCACCCATCCTTAAAAACGCCTCCGCCAGCTTATGGGACATCGGCGACGACGTGGCTTGCCTGGAATTCCATAGCAAAATGAATACGCTGGACATGGATTCCATGGCATTGATTAAGCAAAGCATCGACAAGGTCAACAAGGAATTCACAGCATTGGTGATCCATAACGATGCCGAAAACTTTTCCGCTGGCGCTAACCTTGGCCTATTGATGAAAGCGATCCATGAAAGCGACTGGTCGGCGGTAGAGCAACTTATCAATCAAGGACAACAAACTTATCAAAGGTTGAAGTATGCTCCTTTTCCCGTGGTCGCCGCACCCTCTGGACTCGCCCTGGGTGGCGGCTGTGAAATACTGCTGCACTGCGATGCAGTGCTAGCCCATGCCGAACTTTATATGGGCTTGGTGGAAGTCGGTGTCGGCCTGATTCCAGGCTGGGGAGGATGTAAGGAATATCTGCGCCGCTGTTTAATGCAGCCGAAACGGGCTGGCGGGTCTATTCCACCGGTCATCAAGGCATTCCAAACCATCGGATTGGCGAGCGTATCGAAATCGGCTTTTGAAGCGAAGGAACTGTTGTATCTCAGTGCTAGCGACGACATAACCATGAATAAAAACCGGCTCTTGGCCGATGCCAAATCCAAAGCCCTGGCCTTATCTAAAGATTATGCACCGCCAAAGCCATACCTGTACCCAATGCCTGGAAAAAC
>NZ_JBKKBJ010000117.1:0-18391 GCF_046714055.1 Methyloglobulus sp.
CGTGGGTGAAGCAACGGTTTATAGGGTATTGGCTAAAGCAAGAAAAAGTTAATCTATTGATTGTATTGCACTAAAATTCACTATCTGGCGAAGATGGCACTTTTGGCAGCTATGTGGAAACTACCCCACGTATGCCAAAAATAACACCGATTGCAATAATTACAATAGCAACAACTTAACCACAAAAAATAAATAAAAACTAAGTTATGATGAAAATCTTGATACCGTAGGTTCACTAGTACAAAAACAAAGAATTTTTTAACAAATGAACTCATCTCATCATATTTGAGACCGATTGAATGATTGTGATTAATTGATCGGGATAAATGCCTAACCATACCAGCAGTAGGCTTAAAGTGGCGAGTGTTGCCGTTGAAATCCATTCACTGGAAGATTCCTCAGATTCATGCGTGGTTGCCTCGACGTTCATCGACATAACGACGATGATTTTCAAGTAGTAATACAGTCCCAAGCCACTACCTGCGATAATAGCGACCAGCAATCCCCACAATCGGCCATCAGCACCGCTTGTGAAAATATAAAATTTACCGATGAATCCGGCAGTGAGGGGAATCCCCGCCAGCGAGAGCAACATCAAGGTAAAAGTTCCAGATAGCCATGGCCGTCGCCAAAATAGTCCACGATAAAAAGAGATATCGCCTGCTTCTGTTTGTTGTGTTGAGAGTACTGAGACAACCCCGAAAGCGCCGATCGTGGTTATGAAATAAGCAATCAGATAAAAAGTAACGGACTCGACCGCCAGTGTTGGAGCAATGCTTCCACCAGCAATGAATGCGACCAGTAGATAGCCCATATGGGCGATGGACGAATAGGCTAGCAAGCGTTTGACATTATTTTGTAGCAAAGCCAGTAGATTGCCACCCAGTATGGATAGCACGGCAATCACGCTGAAGACGGTCAGTAGTGGCGTATAAACGTGACTATGGGCACTGATGAAAAAACGTAGCAGGAGGACGAAAACTGCTCCTTTTGAAACGGTGGCGATAAAGGCTGTAATTGGCGCGGGTGCGCCTTGATAGACATCCGGGGTCCATAAATGGAACGGCACCAGGGAAAGTTTAAAACCCAGTCCGGCCACGATGAGAATAACGCCACTCAGAATCATGGCGTTCATAGCCGGCTGACTAGCGATAAATTGTCCAATGCCGCTGAAGTAAAGTTCACCGATTTGCGCATAAATCAACGCCATCCCCATGAGCAGGAAAGCGGAAGATACGCCGGACAAGATCAGATATTTGATCGCTGCTTCCAGAGGCCGTTTTTGATTGAGCGGATAACCGATCAGCACAAAGAGGGAGATGCTGAGCATTTCAAGACCCAAAAAAAAGGTCGCAAAATGACTACTGGCGACCAGCACGGACGCGCCCAGGAGCGCAGTTAACAACAGCAACAAGAGTTCTTCGTTTTCTCCTTCACGATATTTGAAATAGTCATAGCAAAACCCCAACACAGCAAGACCTGCAAGTAACAATAGCGCCATAAAGAACAAAGCGTAATCATCCACCCGGATCAGTAAAGTCGCTTGAATTGGAGTTTCTTGCCAAGCGATGCCCAATACCAACAAGGTCATTATGATTCCACCAGCAGCTACACTACTGGTGAGAACGAAATTTCGTCTGATGGCGATGGTGAGCATTACCGCTATCGTTGCGGTGGCAAGTGTCATAATTGGCGCAAGGGCTACAAGCTGGTTACTATTCATCACTGTTCCATCGCAACCTTATCTTGCATTATTTGTTTCAGTGCAGGAGCCGAGACGTTCAATGCTGTCTGGGGACCTAGACCAAGCCATACAGTGGCGAGCGCAAGCAATGCCAGCGCCGCCAGTTCCCGGCGATTGAAATCGGACAAAGGAGACTGATTTTGCCGCGGGCCATGAAAGGCTTTTTGAATTATGATTAGGGAATATACCGGCGCTAGAATAAGGATCAGGGCGGTCACCGAGGTCAATAAAACATTAACCTTAAAATCCCCCAGTAACACCAGAAATTCGCCGATGAAATTCCCCAATCCGGGAAGTCCCAACGAGGCCACTGCGAAGAACAGTGCTAAAGAAGCTGACAGCCGGGGTAATGCAGACCAGAGCCCTCCCATGTGTCCCATTTCCCGTGTGTGCAGGCGTTCTTGCAGAGTGCCGGCTATCATAAATAACGCCGAGGCGCTAATGCCGTGGGCTAGCATTGTGATAACCGCACCCTGTAAGGCGAGGAAATTCCAGGAAAATATCCCCAGCAGGATAAAGCCCATGTGGCTGATACTGGAATAGGCAACCAGCCGTTTCAGATCAGTCTGGGCGTAAGCCATCATCGCGGCATAAAGCACGCTCACGGCTCCCAGTGTCATGGCAATCGGGGCAAACTGATGCGCCGCTTCCGGAAACAACGGGATGACAAATCGAAGCAACCCGTAAGCACCTGTCTTAAGCATAACGCCAGCCAGGATAATGCTACCTCCGGTTGGGGCCTGAGTGTGGGCGTCCGGTAGCCAGGTATGAAAAGGCACCGAAGGCAACTTGACGGTAAAGGCGATAAAAAAACCCAGCATCAGCCAAATGGCTACGTCAGGGTCGATATTAGTATTAAGCAATTTGAAATAGTCGAATGTATAAGCACCGCTATGGCTATGACTGATCAGCGCCAAAACCACTATCGCCAGCAGCAGTAACAGACTGCTCACTTGCGTAAAAATGACGAATTTTATTGCCGCATAAGCCCGGTTTTCATGACCCCAGATGCTGATCAGAAAATACATCGGGATAATCATCAATTCCCAGAAAAAAAAGAACAGGAAGAGGTCGACCGCCAAAAAAACACCGACAGTTCCAGCCAGACACGTCAACAGATTGAAGAAAAAGAACCCCTGCCGGTTCCTGATTTCCGTCCAGGAACTGCTGACTGCCATGAAGCCGAGCAAGACCGTCAAGGCAATCAAGAGCAGACTGACTCCATCCATAGCCAGGTGAAATCCAATTCCGAAGCGAGGAACCCATGACCGGTAAAAGTCGGCAAGCCAGGTGGGTGACATGCCCGTAGACAAGATGACGATGCGTTTTGTCTGGGTAAATTGCCCGGCTATGAGCAACGCTTCAATGGCGAGGGTGATGATCGCCACCCAGCGCGGAGTACCTGGACTCCGCTGTTCTGAAAACCAGGCAGCAAAACCACCCAGACATAAAACAGCAATCAGTGCAGGCAGGATCATGACAACAATCCTATGGCGATAATGACCACTGTGCCTAATACAAGGGATGAAGCATACCAGCGGACACTACCGGTTTGAGTAGCGCTGATCGCACGGTGCAGCCTTCGGCTGAGCCAGGCAATCCCAAGGTACAGCCGATCTACCACATCGTTTTTATTAAGGTCGGTGATGGCTTTAAAAGGACGGACTAGCAAGCTGTCATAAAGTGCATCCATCCCCCAGCCACTCAGAAAGAACTGCCTCATTGGCTTGACCCAGCTGAAATTTGCGAGACGTTGAGCAGAGAAAGTGCCGGTAAGATAGAACAGCACGGCAATCAACAAGCCGAGAAAGGGCGCCGCAATGGTGATGACCGAAACAAATGTGGGATCATGTTCCGGGTTAAATAAAACTGGAAATACAGAATCCAGAGGAATCTGTAATAGGCCGCCAAATAATGCCAGAATACCAAGCACGAGTAACGGGACACTCATACGCCTACCGAGTCCCTTTTCAACGATTTGGGATTGTGCGCCGAAAAAAACTACAAATACCAGGCGGAAGCTGTAGATGCCCGTAATCATAGCGCCCAGACAACCCACTACCCAAAGGAAGGGAGAGGCTTCGAATGTTGCCAGCAAAATCTCGTGCTTGCTATAATAGCCGGAAGTAAAAGGCAATGCGGATAATGCGGCGCTGCCAATCATAAAACTCCAGAAAGTTAGGGGCATGGCTTTACGCAGCCCACCCATTTTAAATATGTTATGTTCGTGGTGAAAACAAAAAATTACCGCACCTGCGGCAAGGAACAATAACGCTTTGAAGAAAGCATGGGTCAGCAGGTGAAAAATCGCCGCAGACCAGGCTCCGACACCTAATGCGAGAAACATGTAACCAATTTGACTGATGGTTGAATAAGCCAGTATACGTTTGATATCCGTCTGAACGAGAGCGGAACAACCTGCGATCAATAAAGTGAGCGCCCCGATGACTGCGACTGCAAATTGAACCGTGGGTGCCATTATAAATAAGGGATGGGTACGGGCAATCAGATAAACCCCCGCAGTGACCATAGTGGCGGCATGAATCAGGGCGCTAACCGGCGTAGGCCCCGCCATGGCGTCGGGTAGCCAGGTTTGCAGGGGCAATTGTGCGGACTTACCCACCGCACCGCCCAACAGCAGCGCTGCGGAGACAATGGGCAAGACGGTGCCTGGTGGCCATTGACTCGCCGCCCGGAGCATTAAGGACTGAATATCAAACGTATGCAATTGCGTAAACAATAAAAATAGGCCCAGCGCCATGGCCGTGTCGCCAATGCGGGTCATCACAAACGCTTTACGCGCCGCATAACCGTTGTTTGGATCTTCGTACCAGAAGCCGATCAACAGATAGCTGCCGAGTCCAACACCTTCCCAACCCAGATAAAGCAACACCAGGTTGTCCGCCAGCACCAGCACCAGCATGGCCGACACAAACAGATTCATATAAGCGAAAAAACGTGCGTAGCCTGGGTCGGATTCCATAAATCCGGCGGAATAGACATGGATCAGGAAGCCGACGCCGGTCACAACAATCAACATCGTCAAAGATAAAGCGTCGAGATAGAAGCCGAAGGGCACTGCCAGATCGTCAATCTCCATCCACGACCCTAGCACTATGTGGTAAGGCTGCATTGCTCCATTCAGGAACTCGAAGCCAATCAAAGACACTAATAATGCCGAGATTCCCACGCTTCCTATGCCTATCCATGGAGCGAAGAGCTTAGAAAATTGTTGGCTAGTCAATACCAGGATTAAAAACCCAAAGAACGGAATCAGCGGCACCCACCCTAGCAGTTCTAACACTGTCGTCCCCTACCCTTGCATTTCATTCACTGAATCGGCATCCAGTGTATGGAAACGGTGGAAAATTTGCAGCGCAAGTCCCAGACCGACACCCACTTCCGCTGCGGCCAGGGTCAGTATCAGCAAGAACATGATTTGCCCATCCGCTTGCCCCCAACGGGATCCCGCCACAATAAAGGCCAGACCCGTCGCATTCAGCATGACTTCCAGGGACATCAGTATCATGATCAAATTACGTCGAACCATTACCCCGATTAATCCTAAGACAAACAGCACGGCAGACAGCAATAGGCCAAGTTCCATCGGAATCCCGTTCATGAATTTCCTCCTGGCCTTGTCACCTTGAGCATTGGTTTTCCCAGGTGATAAGCGCCGACCAGCCCGGCGAGCAACAACATCGAGGCCAGTTCCACTGCCAGCAGATAAGGTCCGTATAACGCGATCCCCACTTGCTTGGAGTTTACAACTTGTCCGGTTTCTGCGTTGCCGCCAAGCACAACTATCACCAACATTTCAACGAACAGAATCAATGCCAGCAGCGACGGCCCGATCCAGATTCCCGGCTGTAGCCAAGTACGCTCCTGCTCTATGGTCTTTTGTCCTTGATTGAGCATCATGATGACGAAAACAAACAGAACCATAATGGCTCCGGCGTAAATAATCACTTCCAGTACGGCCGCAAAAGGCGCCCCCAGCAGAAAAAATATAACGCCAACAGCCAGCAGGGATAAAATCAGGTACAACAGTCCATGTACTGCATTGAGCCGAGTGATCATCATCACCGTAGCGAAAATGGCAACAGCAGAAGTGATATAAAACAAAATCAACGCCATAAAGCTCTCTCCATCAGGGTAATAAGGTTTTTACTTCGACCGGCGGTAATTCGTTCTCAGCCTGACCCTTGGTTTTACCAAAGATCGTCATGCCGGCGACCCGGTAAAAGTTATAATCGTGATATTTTCCGGTCCCATCAATTAAAAGATGCTGTTTTTCGTAAACCATATTCTGCCGGTCATATTCGCACATCTCAAAATCCGGTGTCAGCTGAATCGCATTGGTTGGGCAGGCTTCCTCACAAAACCCGCACATGATGCAACGGGAAAAATTGATACGGAAGAAATCGGGATACCAGCGTCCGTTCTCGTCCTCGGCTTTCTGTAAAGCGATACAATCCACGGGACAAGCTACCGCGCAAAGATTACAGGCCACGCATCGCTCTTCACCATCTGGATCACGGGTTAAAATGATACGTCCTCGATAACGGGGGAACAGCGCCGGTTTTTCCTCAGGGTATTCCACGGTATCTGGTTTGACGAAGGTATGCTTTAAAACTTCCCACAATGATCGAAGTTGACTTAACATTGCTTTTCCCTTTTCTGATTCATTAACCGTGCAAGGACAGCAAGACTGCACCGGTAACCAACAGGTTCAAAAGCCCTGCCGGCAATAACACTTTCCAGCCGAAGGTCATCAGCTGATCGTAACGTGGGCGTGGCAGTGCGCCGCGCAACAGTATGAAAAACAATATGCCGATGGTGGTTTTTAGACAAAACCAGACCAGAGGCGGCAACCAGGGGCCAAGCCAGCCCCCAAAAAAAAGCGTCACGATGATCGCTGAGCTGAGCGTTATGGCGAGATACTCGCCAACAAAGAACATGCCAAATTTCATACCGGAATACTCGGTATGAAAACCACCCACCAACTCTTGTTCGGCTTCAGGCAGATCAAGCGGGGCTCGACGGCTTTCGGCGACGATGGCAATGAGGAAAATAATAAATCCAAAAAACTGAGGAATAATGAACCAGCAATCCCGTTGGGCTTCGACAATTTCCCGTAAATTAAACGTACCGGACATCATCACCACACCCATGATGGAAATCCCCATGAATACTTCATAACTGACTGTCTGTGCCGCTGCACGGAGACCACCCAGCAGCGAGTATTTATTATTGGAAGCATAACCGGCCAGCACGACACTGTAGACCGACAGTGAGGATACCGCCAAGAAGTAAAGCAACCCGAAATTGAAATCGATGATGCCCACGCCCGGTGCAAAAGGGATGACTGCGAATCCACTGAGCATGGTGATGAACACGATTGTAGGAGCCAGTACGAATACCAGTTTGTCAGCAAAGGGCGGTATCCAGTCTTCCTTGAAAAACATTTTGATCATGTCGGCCACCACCTGCATTAAACCTAATGGCCCGACCCGGTTAGGTCCCAAACGGTCCTGCCAGACAGCCAAGAGACGGCGTTCAACCCAGATCAGCATAGCGGCAACAAAAATTACCGAAGCTAAAATGCCGATGATGTCAGTCGCATCTCCCAAGCCCCCATTCATAGTTGGCCCTCCTGAGTTACTTTCTTTAAAGTTACTTGAGCACAGGTTATAGACTGGAATTCAGACCGTCCTGTCGTTATTACAAGCAACCCTTGAGGCAAGGTTTTCTCTACTTGCACCGGAATTTTAAGGAGGGGTGTCCCTGCTGGGTCACCCATCTCTATCTGGTCGCCGGAGTCGACTTTCAATATTTCGGCATCCAGCGGATTCAACAAGACACAAAAACTGGGCGATCGTTCGACCAGCGGTGGTGATTGCTGGCCTAATTCCTCACTGCCGAAAATGTGTGGCAGGGTTATGGTTCGCCATAGACCTGGTTCCGGTTTGAATGCGGGCGGAATGTCATTAAACCATTCCAGCGCACCGGATGCTTCAAGCAACCGTATTCCGACATCCCCGTCACGTAAATGACCGCCTATTTCTTCCTGGAATTTGTTAATCGCCTGATTGGAGTTCCATCCTGGCGCCCAAATAACCGGTAATAAAGCTGGTTGGACTTGTGCTATCTCGCCTTCCATGGAAAAAGCGAACGGCGTTTCCACATCAGGCGGTTGTCCGGGTTCACTGACTTTGATGTTGGCGTCCATGGCAGTTCGCCCACTGTAACGGTGAGGTTGCCTTGGGATTTTGCTGCCTTTGATAGTGTAATCTGCACTAGGCGCTGCCTGGATTATAGCGGCAAGACTGGAAAATGTTCTGGCACAAGCAGCCGTAAGTGCATCGTGATGCAACCAATGCTCATCTTCCATTACACTGGTCAGCCACTGCCAGCTGCTGCGTACCGACTCTGTTGCAGGATATACCGGGAAATAACGCTGGGCGCGACCTTCATTATTGACCAAGGTGCCTTCGGATTCGGCAAACGTCGCCGCTGGTAGCAACAATTCGGCTTTTTCCGTGGTTTTGTTTTCCAAACTGTCGATGACCACCACCTGCGCGGCGGTTTCCAGAAACAAGTCCACCTTTCGATTGGGTGTCCGACGGTAGAGATCGTTCTCAAGAATAATCACGCTATCAGCCAAGCCGTTGCTGATTCGTTCGAAGGCCTGTTGCAAAGGTCTCCCGCCCATGATTGCCAAGCCGAGGCTGTTACATTCCGGAACGGTAAACGCCAGTTGTTTGTCTTTTGAGGGCAGTGCCTTAACCACATTGTAGGCTGCCTGAATGACCGGAAGACTTGAACAACTGGTTCCCGATACGATCAACGGGCACTTCGCCTGTTTCAGGCCATTGGCAATGGTTGTTGCCAGCGATTGTTCCGCAATGCTCAAATCGGCAGGTGCGGGTGCTGAGTCATCAAGACAATGGGCAATGGCGAAGCCCAGGCGAGCGATATCTTCCGGACTGCCTCGATAAGTGTTCGTAGCCACATCATCCAGGCGAGTGGCGCAAATACTGGCGATAAACAGCGGGCTTCGTAATTGACCTGGCAACTGCCGGATTGCAGCATCCTGCCACTGGGGTATGTGCATGGTACGTGCCAGCTCGAACGATGCATTACGCACTGCCTGCCGCAACGAAAGCGCCAACCTGGGAGCGCTGTGGGTCACGTCTTCCCCAAGAATGAATACGGCATCGGATTGTTCGACTTCCCGCAGGGAGGGGGAATGGATTCCACCATTGCGCATCAGTTCGATAATAGTGTTAAGTAAGGTGTGTTCGGTATCATCCAAACCAAGGAAGTAGTTCTCCTCACCCACCAGCGAGCGCAAAGCAAAATTCGCTTCCAGCGAGGCACGTGGTGAGCCGATGCCGATAGCGGCTTTTGCCGATTTTAACAGGTCGTGGAAATGATTTATTGCTGTCTCGACAGCGACATTTGATTGGTCATTAATACGGGGGGTTCGGATGCGCTTCGTGCTATTGACGAACCCATAGCCAAAGCGGCCTCGATCACAAAGAAAATAGCCATTTACGTCCCCGTTATAACGGTTGATAACACGTCTCAGCTCTCCATAGCGTTCGCCTGGGGCGATGTTACAACCCAGGCTGCAATGCACACAAATCGAGGGAGCAGTTTGTAAGTCCCACTTCCGTGCGTAATGGGCGCTAAAGGTCTTGTCTGTGAAAACACCCGTAGGACAGACTTCCACCAGATTGCCGCTGAATTCGTTTTCCAACGTGCCGTCCTCAAAACGGCCAAAATAAACGTTGTTGTGGACACCAAACACCTGAAGATCCTTGCCGCCGGCGTAATCGTCATAAAACCTTACACACCGGTAACAGGCAATACAGCGGTTCATCTCGTGATTGATAAAAGGGCCGAGATTCTGGTTATTATGGGTTCGCTTTTTGCCGCGAAAACGACGAATGGTGTGACCGGTCATGACGGTCATGTCCTGCAGATGGCATTCACCGCCTTCTTCGCACACCGGGCAATCGTGGGGATGATTGGTCATCAGCAGTTCGATATTATCACTGCGAAATTGGCCTGCCTGTTCGTTGGCTATGGAAATGCGCATGTTTTCCGAAACCGGGGTCATACAAGCCATCACCAATCGCCCGTGTTTATCTTCCGCATCCTTGTACTGAATGATTGCGCATTGGCGGCAGGCACCCGCCGACCCCATCGCAGGATGCCAGCAAAAATAGGGGAGATCCAACCCCAGAGATAAGCAGGCCGACAATAAATTGTTACCGTCCTTAACATTATAGGAATTACCATCAATTTCGATGCTGGCCATTATGCTTGCCCCATCACGACGTTGTTAGCGACAATGTAGCGTTCGAAATCCCCACGAAAATACTTAAGCGCACTTTGCAACGGTTCCATGGCTCCCGGGGCTAAGGCGCAAAAAGTATTCCCGGGCCCCAATAGTCGAGTTAATCCTGTTAACGTATCAAGGTCTTCCATCCGGCCGCGTCCAGCGATGATGTCTTTTAATAAGGTTACCGTCCAGGGTAAACCGTCCCGGCAGGGCGTACACCATCCGCACGATTCCTGGGCAAAAAACTCCTCCAGATTCAGCACCATTTGTACCGGGCAAGTCTTGTCATCGAGAACAATGATGGTTCCGGTACCCATACGGCTGCCGACTTTAGCTACAGCGTCATAATCCATAAGCACATCCAGATGTTCGGGCAGTAAAAAGTCGGTTGATGCGCCGCCCGGCAAAAAACCGCGCAGTTTATAACCGTCCTGCATACCCCCGGCATGTTCTTCAATAATTTCCCGAATGGGGGTGCCCATAGGCAATTCCCACAATCCAGGGTATTTGACACGTCCGCTGGCTCCAAATAACTTGGTCCCTTTATCCAAGCCACGTCCCAAACTTTGGTACCACTCGACACCGTGCTGTAAAATGTGCGGTACGTTACACAAGGTTTCCACATTATTGACGACTGTAGGCTTACCCCAAAGCCCGCTAACTACCGGAAAAGGCGGTTTGGCTCGGGGCGTGGCTCTTTTCCCTTCAAGTGCATTGAGGAGTGCCGATTCTTCGCCGCAAATATACCGTCCGGCACTGGTATGTAAATGAATTTCCAGGCTAAAACCGGAATTTAAGATAAGTTGACCCACATAGCCTTTAGTTCGCGCTTCTAGCAAAGCATTGGTCAATCTCTTTGCTGCCAAGTGATATTCCCCGCGCAAAAAAATATACGCGGTATTGGCTTGAATGGCATAAGCGGCAATGATGATGCCTTCAATGAGCTGGTGCGGATCGCGCTCCAGGAGTAGCCGATCCTTGAAAGTACCAGGTTCCATTTCATCGGCATTGACAACTATATAGCGAGTTTGGGCTGTATCAGGAGGGCTGGTATTTTCCATTGGTACAAGACTCCATTTGAGTCCCGTGTTAAATCCCCCACCACCTCGACCTCGCAATCCTGAGTCCTTAACCCATTGCTGTACTTCTTTTGGCTGTAATTGGGTCACTGCCTTGCGCAGTCCTTGATAACCGCTGGTACTCTCGTAATCGGCAAGCGTCGCAAAGGCACGATCCGGTCGAATGTTTTTAGTCAGCGGCTTATCCATTATTTCCATAGTGCTTTACCTTTCAAGAATCTCATTGACAGCATTATCTGTCAGGTCAAGTTTTAGTTGATTGCCAACCATCACCACCGGGGCGTGATCACAAGCGCCCAAACAAACAATCGGCAAAACCGTGTACTCACCATCCGCAGATATTTCGCCCAATTTAACATTCAAATACTGACACAAGCGCTCACGTATTGTTTCTGCACCCAGCATCCAACAGGTTACGCTGTTACAATAATGTATGACGGTTTTGCCAACAGGTTGGCGGTAAATCAAGTTGTAGAAAGTCGCCACGCCTTCGAGTTGTGCAGGCGACATTTCCAATAATTCTGCCACAGCAACCAGGCATGCGTCGGAGACCCAGCGCCGGTGTTTTTGTACAATTTTCAACGCTTCAATAGAGGCGGCCATCTTATTTTCATAATGACTCATCTCAGCATTAATCTCCTGAACTTCAGCGAGGCTTAAACCTTTAAAACCAGGGCTTTCCATTTGCGCTTTCATTTCAGCGGTCTACGTCGGACATGACAAAATCAATACTCGCCAATATAGCAATCAGATCGGCAACCATCATGCCTCGGCACATCATCGGTATCATTTGTAAATGTGCAAAAGAGGGTGTGCGGATACGGGTACGATACGACATGGTGCCGCCATCGCTGGTCAAATAATAAGCATTCAAACCTTTAGTCGCCTCGATGGTTACACACGACTCGCCGACAGGAATCACCGGTCCCCAGCTTACATTGAGAAAATGCTGGATCAGGGTTTCTATATCATGCAGCGTTCGCGCTTTAGGAGGAGGTGTGGTCAAGGGATGATGTGCCTTATAATGTCCTTCAGGCATATTCTCCAGACATTGTTTGATAATGTGAATACTTTGGCGCATCTCCTCAACACGAACTGCGCAACGCTCATAACAGTCGCCGTGAGTTCCAGTGGGTATTTCAAATTCGTAATTTTGGTAGCCTGAGTAAGGCCGTGCTTTACGGTAATCCCATGCCAAGCCGGTGGCTCGTAGGCCCGCGCCAGTCACGCCCCAATCAATGGCTTCTGCCGTGGTGTAAGCACCAATGCCCTGGGTACGGCGCTTGAGTGTGCTATTTTGCATCACCATCTTGTCATAATGATTCAACCGGGCAGGTAAATAATCAATAAACTCACGTATTCGTTTATCCCAACCGCGCGGCAAATCCATTGCGACGCCGCCGATGCGGAAGAAACTGGAATGCATGCGGGCACCGGTAATCGATTCCAGAATATCGAATACCTTTTCGCGATCGATAAACATATAAAAGATCGGCGACATCTGGCCCACGTCCTGGGCGAAGGTGCCATAAAACAATAGATGGCTGGCAAGTCGGTAAAGTTCACTGATCATCACACGAATTACCTGTGCCCGTTCAGGGACTTCGATACCGGCTAACTGCTCTACGGCCAGTACATAAGGCAGGTTGTTCATGGAACCGCCCAAATAATCGACCCGGTCCGTGTAAGGGATATAGGTGTGCCAGGATTGGCGTTCGCCCATTTTTTCCGCACCGCGATGGTGATAACCGATGTCAGGCAGAGCGTCGATAATTTCTTCTCCATCCAGTTGCAAGGCGATACGAAATGCTCCATGGACGCTGGGATGATTGGGCCCCATATTCAGGAACATGAAATCGCTGTCTTCGCTGTTCCGCCGCATACCCCAGTCCTCCGGCACAAAACGCAAGGCATCTTGTTCGATCTCCTGGCGTTCGTCAGGCAGACTAAAGGGTTCTATTTCAGTTGCACGGGCATAATGATCCTTCCGTAGGGGATGTCCTTGCCAGGTCGGCGGCATGATAATGCGCCTGAGATGCGGGTGACCTTCAAAGACGATTCCGAACATATCCCATACTTCGCGCTCATACCAATTCGCCGAGGGCCAAATATCACTGATGGTCGGGAGGGATAAGCTGGCTTCGTCCAAGGCAATTTTGAGGCGTATATCCTCATTGCGGTCAAACGAGAGTAAATGATAGACGACAGTAAAGACACTATCAGGAAGGCCGTATCGATGAGTTCGCTGACGTTCGTCGATGGCCGTCAGGTCGAACAGCAGCAAATAGGGGGATAATGCTTGAGATTTTAAATAGCAGAGGATTGCACGCAGGTTTTGCCGGGAAATCCAAAGCGTGGTTATGCCATCGCGGGTTAACTGGACGGTAAAGTCGTTTATGCTCAGGCGCTCAGAGAGTTCCTGTACTACCTTGGGAAGATCGGTTTTATCAGCCTTATCGTCCAATAACTATTCTCCCCGAATTCATTTCATTGTTCCTGATCGAACTATATCTCGTCAGGATCTCGCAATTGAAGTGTGCGCATTCTTTTTTCCGTGAGCAAATCGCGATAACTGGGTTGGGTTGCTGGCTTGATAACCGTTTGATCACCCGCGACCCAGCTTAACGGGCGTCTTTCTTTGCCTATCGAGTTCTGCAGAAGCATTAGACCCTGAAGCAGTGCTTCTGGACGCGGTGGACAACCGGGTACATAGACATCAACGGGTAAAAATTTGTCAACTCCTTGCACAACGCTGTAAATATCGTACATTCCGCCGGAGTTGGCACAGGAACCCATCGATATAACCCAACGCGGTTCCAGCAGTTGATCATAAAGTCGCTTGACTACAGGTGCCATTTTGCGGAAAACGGTTCCAGAAATGATGATAAGGTCAGCCTGTCGAGGTGACCCCCGTATGACTTCGGAGCCAAAACGGGCAATATCATGCCGACTGGTGAATGCAGTCGCCATTTCTACGTAGCAGCAAGACAGCCCAAAGTTAAAAGGCCATACTGAATTAGACTGTCCCCAGGCGACCATGTCTTCAAGCTTGGCAAACAAGAAATTCCGGCGTAGCGCTTCTTCATACGACTGTTGTCCCGGTTTTGGGGCGGGGTCATTCTCAGCTTTGTTAAGAGTCCAATGCATATTTCTTCCTATCGTATGTTGTTTGAAGTGTCAATTCGCTGCCTGCGGGTACGCCAATCGAGGGCGCCTATTGCGCTAAGGTAAATAAGCGTTGCGATCAATATGCTGATAAAGATAAGGGCTTCGATAAAACCGGACCAGCCCGATTCCTCTAAAGCCACTGACCAGGCAAACAGGAATACGGTTTCCATATCGAAAATAACAAAGAAAATGGCGAGCAGATAAAAATGCACAAAAAAACGAATATGAACGCCGCCGGTTGGAACGACACCTGATTCAAAAGGTTCATCTGCTGCAGTTTTAGCGCGATGCCTTTGCCCCAATAAATAAGCGCCACCGAGCATTACAGCGGTAATTGATAGGCAAGCTCCAAAATAAATGATCAAAGGGAGCAAATTTTGCACGTGATTGGTTTCGGCGTTCAACTTAAGGCCCTTCCTCTCCAATTGAAATAAATAGGGTTGGATTTAAAAGCTGCCTCCCCACCCAGAAGGCTAGGCTTTCATGAATACTGACACAGACCCACTATACTTAGCAAATGTTTTTAATAATGGCGGATTCAACTCCGAAGTGCAATCCTAGTGTTCATGCGGCCTCTTGCAATAGTCCAGCAAAAAATACCGCATGAGGTGTTTTGTAGTTGAGTGTTTTTCGGAGGCGATGATTGAGCCTGTTCATCACCATTTCAACCTCCCCGTCGGTTATGTCCTCAAAACTACTGCCTTTGGTAAAGTATTGCCTAATCAAACCGTTGGTGTTGGCGTTCTCGTTCAGGCCGCGTTCTCAGGAACGGTAGGGATGCGCAAAATATACATCGGCGTTTAGGCGTTCCTTGATAATTTCGTGTCCTGCGAACTCCTTGCCGTTGTTGGTGGTAATCGTCAGGGCCTTATCCAGATAGGGCTGTAGCAAGACAATCGTAGCTGCAGTGACAACTTCAGCCTGTTTGCTGTCCACCTTTTGGATCAGCGTGAACTTGGATGCCCGATCCATTATCGTCACTAAGGCGCCTTGATAGTCCTGGCCGATCCAGCTTAACTGGCGGGTTGCGCCAATGCGTGTTTTTTCGGCAACAATGGCAGGACGTTCGTCAATGCCGATACGGTTCCTGACTTGTCCACACCTGTCCTTGGAGGCGTATTGCTTCTTGCGTTTCTTGTTGCTTTGACGAAGATGCTTATACAACGTCGCCATGCCGCTTGTCTGCCCAGATGTGCTGGTAGAGCCGCTCGTGGCCGGTCAAGATGCCTTGTTCGGCTTCCAACCACCCGGCGACTTGATCCGGACTCCAATCCAGCGCGATCTTTTCTTCAATCAGGACAATGGCCACCGCCGCCGTCTTCACGGCTTTGGCGGCTTGTTTCCTGCGCGTGTCCGCCTTGACCTGCGCCTGTTTCGGACGGTAGCCCTTCTTGCCCGTGTCCCTTTGCAACTCCCGGCAAATCGTGCCTGCCGACGAACCCAGCAACTCGGCTATCTGTTTCTGGTTTTTTCCTGCTTTCTTTAATATTTCAATCTGGTATCTTTGTGCTTGGCTTAGCTGTTTATAGCTTCTCATGTGCTTTCCCGTCTTTGGTCGGATTGAAAAAAAACGGGAAACTATAGCAGCTAGCCTTCTTCAAGTCCGATAATTATCGATTGCACTTATGAGTTGAATGTAAGCATCATTAAAGTAAAATTTTTCATAGATTTAAGTTAATTTATGCCTTAGAGTTGATACCTACCCAAATCAATTGGGTTTGTCCCAACGATAATGTGAGATATTAAACAATGCCTAATATATAACTTTTTCTTGGTCTGTTTCGTGCTTATCCGGTTCAAACACCTAAAGGTTGAGGGTATCATTTCTGCCCATGCAAATGGATATCCTTCAACACGACGGCCTTCCGTCCCCACACTCTCTTCCAGGGAGTTCCAGCGGCTTTTTCCGGACAACGAGGCATGCATTGCTTACCTTCTGAAACTGCGTTGGCCGGGCGGATTTGTTTGCCAGCATTGCGCGGCGGCAGGTGAACCTACGCGAATTGCTACTCGACCAAACGTGTTGCGATGCCGCAAATGCCACCGCGAGACAGGGTTGGCGGCTGGGACTGTGATGGAACGGTCGCATGCCCCGCTAAGCATTTGGTTTTGGGCTGCCTATCTGGTGTCCAGTCAGGCGCCCGGCATGTCCGCCGTGCAGTTTCAGCGCCAGCTTGGGTCGAAACGCCACGAGACCGCTTTCCAAATGTTCCACAAGCTCCGCGCTGGCATGGTGCGGCCCGACCAAGGCCGGATCGGCGGCATCGCCGGCGAACACGTCGAAGCCGATGGGGCTGGGTCGGTGGGCGAACGCGCGGCAAAGGCCGTGGAGTCCATGGCAAGGTTCTTGTCTCCTGTGCGGTAGGGGTGCGGCATCGTCATCGTAAGCCCGGCGCCAAGCCCAGCAAGCGTAGGGGTGGGCGGTACACTGGACGTGCCAGGCTCGCAGTCTCGGCAGGCCGGAGCGCAAAGTCGCTTTGCGGCTTCGTCGAAAAGTCGGTCAAGCCAGGCACACTTATTATTACGGACGGCTGGGGTGGGTGCAACAACCTCAAAAACCGAGGTCACAAGCACCTTGCCGCCGCCGAGCGCGGCGACCCGCAGGTGGCCGAAGAGTACCTGCCGATTATCCATCTTATGTTCCCGAACCTTAAGGCTTGGTTGCGAGGGATTCACCATGGTGTTAGTCATCAACATTTGCAGGCTTACCCCAATGAATTCACATCCCGGTTCAACCGTCGCTTCTACCCGTTCAACGCTTTCCGCCCTTTGCTAGGCATCGCAGGGGATGTTGTGGCCCCAACTTACGCCGAGCCTTATTCCGGAGATTGGGCCCATCCTAGCTGTTGCGATAGGGATGGTGTTTAAACCGGATAAGCACGGATTGAACTATACCCCGACGAACCGGATTACAAACGATTATGGGCCAACGCACTGCTTCGTATTGCGATAATATTTTACGGAACCGGGGATAAAAATCAGGCCGCCGATTTTCTGAGAGAGAGTGTTGATGTGTGGAAAATGCTTTACGATCAACTTAAGAGCCCAGAACGATATGAGGATTATAGAGAAGCTACAATCCAGGCGATTGACTTTTCAAAATCGTGGGACATTGAATCGAATATCCCTATGGAAACTTGGTGGAATGACATTGATGCAGACGGTTCCATCAGTGAAAAAATGATTTCGGGAAATAAAACCGAAAAACAAAAAATCCCTGATTGGTTGAAGCTTCCTTCCGGAAAAACTTGGGAAACTAGGTTATTTGGAAGTCCTTTATTACGGTATGCTATTCATATCCCGGGTTTTTACTCCGATAAGCCCGAGTTTTTTGCAACCGATATGGAAACTAAGCATATTTTTTATGGCCAGCTTAGAAATACGGAAATTTTGATCGTCTCATTTATGGATAAGGCCACCGGTGGAGATATGAAAAAATGGGTGGAAATAATTATGGCAACTACGGGCTTTCCAGTGCTTGAACTGAGTGGAAAAGATGAAAATACTCAACCCCATCTGCAAGAATGGATTTATGAGGGTAGCCTACCAGAACTTGCAGTCAGGCTTGAATTAGACGAAGCACATGCCTATTCAGGTTTTGCCATTATGCCACCAACCAATCAGAATGAGTCAGCACTTGGTGCAAGAATATATATTTTATTGGCTCGTCGAGACAGCTTTGCTTAGAATGTAACGCTTTCCTTTACTTCAGCCGCATTTCCCGGAATGCCCACCGGCATGATTTATTCCAACGACCATGTTCGTGCAGCCGCAGTTTTTGAAAATCTAAAGTTTGGTTGAGTTGAATTTGTTGATAAAAACCAATCATGAAAAACCGTCTGTTTTTCCACGATGCCATTGTTCAATGCCGCTAGATAACTGAATGAAACGTCAAACCAATGGGAGGCGGATTCAACTCCGAAGTGCAATCCTAGTGTTCATGCGGCTTCTTGCAATGGCTTAGCAAAAAATACCGAATGCGGCGTTTTGTAGTTGAGTGTTTTTCGAGGCCGATGATCGGGCCTTTCCATCACTTTCGCAACGTCC
>NZ_JBKKBJ010000118.1:0-2642 GCF_046714055.1 Methyloglobulus sp.
TACGCAAACCCACTTGTTTACGTTCAAGCCTATGAATTATTGTCATTAAATCCCTAACAGAACGGGCTAAGCGATCCAGTTTGGTCACCACCAGGACATCGCCTTCCCGGACAAACTCCAAAGCGGCATCGAGTTGTGCCCGGTTGCCAACCGACGAGACCTGTTCCTGAAATACCTTCCCGCAACCGACACTTCGAAGCTCGGTAATCTGAGATTCAAAACCGGCCATTTGGTCGGCTGTCGATGTGCGTGCGTAACCAATGATCATTTTTCTATCATAAGGTTCTAGTAGTTGTGATAGAAACACTATCTAAATCAAAATACAATTCTAAAGAAAGGCTTTATCGCCTTTTTTAAACTATCACTAGGGCTTGCCCTGCTTGGTAGGGTTGTGCGGCTTCTTATTTTCAATCTATTCACTGGGCTGCCATCCTTTCGATGGGCAAGCGCTTGTCCATATCCAATTCAAACCACCCGTAGGGATTTATGTGGGCATAAACCAGCGGTGTCAAAGCCCTGAAATCAGCCGCGGTCATCCGGCCATGCCATACGCTTTCTTTCAACGCTTGTTGTATCATGGGCGCGTTCACATAAACCAGGCAAAGCTGTGGCAGGTGGAGCGACAAAACCGACAACTCTTGGCCTTCTACCCGGTTACTCGCTATTTCACTACCGTCGCCATAAAAGATAAAACCATTGGCGCTGTTCCAATTCTCGACCACGTTCAGCCCTGCGTGTACCTCCTGGCGCATGGTTTCTGAAATAATGTACTGGCACAGAAAGATGGTTTTGATGACTTTGCCCAGTTCCGCCAGTGCCTTGTAGGTAGGGTGTTGGACGTTATTGCGCGTGAACCGGGACAAGATTGCCTCAGCCTGGGCCGTGCCTAGTGTTAACGCCGTCGTGTATTCCACCATTTCGTCGCACTGTTGGCGAATCAGCTCCCAATTGATGGAGCGGGTCAGTATGGGGTCAAGATTGGGGTAACGGATGCCACTGCCTTTCTCCGGCAGGTGGAGCTTTTGCGAGGCGATCCCTTTTAACCGGGGCATTAAGCTAAACCCCAACAACTAACAAAACGCGAAGCCGACTTCACTTTGGCCATGGCTGTCGGTGTAACTTTTCTGTATGTCAATATCGGCTTTATGGCGCAGCACGCCTTCTATCATTGCCGCCACTTCGGAGGATGGGCAACGCTTTAGCTGGGAGTAGACACAGACGGATTGCCCCTCGACATGCCAGTAAATCATCACCCCGCTGCCGCCGTAGCGGACATGCCATTCGGTCATGAGGTTCTGGTCCCAGGCACCGAACTTTGACGATCATGCGCCGATAATGGTTGCCGCAAGAACGCCGAACCACTTGGTGGACTTCCTCCTGATAGGCCTTACCGCTCGACTTGTATTCCTTCACCAAGCTTTTCAGGGTTTCTAAGCCAACCTTAGGGCACAAAACGTCTTTAATGACCCCTTCAGGCTGTTCAACCGCAACTTCGGCCAATTTGAATAGCAGCCCGGCCTTGCCATGGACTTGTTTTAAATCCTCAAGCAGTTTCTTACCAACCTTATTTTCGGCACGTTTGCCAATGTTATGGACGACCTGAATCAGCAGGTCGATCAAGTTGTCCGTAATTTCCATTTGGCGTTGCCAACAAAAAACGGCCGCCAAGGCATAGCAAATCACGTCGGGGTGGCGGCGCAACTCCCACGCCGATTCAGCCGAAGCCCGGCGGTAATATTTTTGCAACCATTTCGCGGGCAGTGATGCCAGCGGTCCGTCAGGGATGGCCAGGCCACGTAGGTAGCTTATTTTTCAATGGCCTGCAAAATTCGGTCAAGCCCCGCTTTTCCGGTGTCGTCCTTTAACCAAATGACACCCGAAAAAGTGTTGCTTAACGCCGCGCTTCCATCAGCATCTCCTTCAGCAACACTCAGCAAGCCACCAAGCAATGCTTTTGTGTTCGGATTTAAGCCTTTTGTGATCCGGTTGAATAATTCCGCTTCAAAGGTATATGTCGCTGAGCGGATCAACCGTTCAAGCCGCACGGAGCTTGGCGGCTCTATGCGGCGGTTCTTGAACCAGTGGATGGCGAAGTCCAGCAACGAATTAAAGGTCGGGTCGGACGGTAGCATCTCGGCCAGAATTACCTTGGCAAACTCAGGCCTGCCTTTTCCATTGGCACGACGAATTCCCAAGAATGAACGAATTTCAGCCCGGTCACGGGTACCCGTACGTCCAGTGAATTCGTATTGATTTAAATTGTCGCCGGAAACACCTGTTTGATAAGCCAAATAGCCCAAAACCGCTTCTGGGATTTGACGGCAATGTTCGGGGAAATAGCCTTCATTTTGGAAATATTTGAGCAACACGACAAAACCCAAACGGCCCTGGGGGGTTTTTTTATACAGCAGGCCAGATTCTTCAGCCGCCAAATGCCAATGGGCATGCAATTCATCTGCTTGCCATTGCCATTTCACGATAGAATCCCTTCACACACTGCTTTAATAGGCCAAGGATACTATCATTAGACTCATCTAATTGATAGAGCTTTTAGCAAAAATTCCTTACGGTTTTTTTGCTGCCAGGAAATTCATTCCAACGAAGATGGCGGTTTTTGCAGCTATGTGGTAACTACCCCTACA
>NZ_JBKKBJ010000119.1:0-3921 GCF_046714055.1 Methyloglobulus sp.
TTCCTGGCCAGGCTGCGCCGAAAGTCGAAGCGCTACAGCAAAAGCAAGGACATGCTTAAATATTCCGTTATGCTTTTAATGCTCAAACGCAACGGAAACCTGAAGGCTATACTTAATTAACAATGCCATTAATTGAATATGGCGGATGTCAATGTTGATAGGGGCATTCACCCACTGTTGTAACCGACAGTGTCCTATGGGTAATTAACCAAAAGAACGGTTTGTCCTGCACTTACCTTGAAACCCTTGGTATCAGCGGCTTGCAGAGGAAATATAGATTTTAGAAATGTCTATTTCATGTTCTGTGACATATTGAATACTTGGAGTATCTTCCTTGTTGTACAATTTATACTTTTAAATGATGCTGATAGGGTGGACGTAAGGATTCCGTAACATCTAATAATTGTTCATTAAACGGTCGTTTTCTGGACATCCTGGGCAAGCCTTCTCTCATCTTTCGAATGCTAAATTTGATATGTAAAATTCGATTTGCTTCCACATCCGCCAAAAGCAGTTTGGTCTTAGAAGGAGCAATGTGTTGAACAATTAGAACATGTGTCTTAAGCTTGGCGACTAACCCTATAATTCAGATCATAAATTATATATAGGGAGCAAATCCAAGATAGATTGGATTTTTAGTGATTTGTAATTTCAATGACTATACTGTGACCACTTATTACAACGCGGAAACTTCTGCCGGTTCACTCATGCCATTAGAAAGCCGCCGCATTGCCGCTTTTTTATTGACCCATCCAGATGAAAAAGAGTGGAAAAGGACATTAATCGAAGATAATTTGCTGCAAAAGAAAGCACCAGCGACTGCTTTACGCCAAGCCCAGTTGATCAGGAAGCGTTTGAATACCCTTGATTTTGTAGCTGTAGAAATGATCGCTAATCGTGAACAAGATGTCGTTATTCAATTGTTACTGGTTGCAGCAGTTAGACACAGCCAGCTTTTAGCGGACTTTATTTCGGATATTTACGTTGGACACCAGCGTCACTTGGACCTTGCAATCTCTCCCGGTGATTGGGAGGGGTTTTTTACAGAATGTACACACAGGGATTCATCAGTGAAAAAATGGTCTCCTTCAACACAAGCTAAGCTATTCCAAGTTATCCTTCGTATCCTTGCAGAAGCCAAATATCTTGAAAGTACACGTAGCATGAAAATCACTCCACAGTCCCTACATCCTGATGTTCGACGTTACTTGTCGTCACAAGGTGACACAAAGTCACTAGAACTCTTGGAGCGAGCTTAATGGCACAGACTTTCGAGGAACGACTTAATCAAATTTTGCCAAAAATATGTTCAGATGAGTTCCTTGACTATAAAGGCCTCGGCAATGAAATCGGTTTCTGGATTTTTGATTACCCGCCCGAGAGGGAAATGGAGATGCGGGATTTTCTGGAAAGAACCGTCCTTACAAATCTAAATAAATCAAAGCCGCCCATTCGGGCTGGTGTGATTAATTTATTCGATTTGGTTATCCAGTTACTACAGGAACGTAAATTGCTCGATAAAGCTATCGAAATGCAACGGATAAAAGGCGATGAAGTTGTCATGGCCGCTTTGCGCCCGGTTCTTAAAGAGGATAAATTAGCCGAGAAAGTCGTATCAATCGTCAATCTCGATAATATTGATTTACTCATACTTCGTGGTGTCGGTAGCGCTTATCCGATGTTAAGAACCCACGCACTGCTCTCAGCGCTTCATCCCTTGATGGGAAGGACGCCTTTGCTGATGTTTTACCCTGGCCGATATGATGGGTACTCGTTACGCTTGTTCAACAAGTTGTCAGAAGACCACTATTACCGGGCTTTCAGGTTTGTTCCTGAAATGGAATAAATACCTATGCTAAGCGAGAAAAACATGGAAATAAGCGATTTATTCATTAAGCCTATCGACCGGCCAATTAATGGCGTCATCAAGGCCGACCAGTTAGATGCTGAAAGCGTTTGGCAAGAATTGGAAGAATACGTTGTCACCAAACAACTGACAGAATACTTCCGTCGATTTTTTGATGCTTACCTCGCTGCCGCCGAAAAAGCCAATGACCCAACGATTACTGCAAGGATGGGCGTTTGGGTGTCCGGTTTTTTCGGATCAGGAAAATCGCACTTCATCAAATTGCTCGCTTACTTGCTGGAAAATATAGAGGCGAGCGATCCAAAAACCGGAACTCGCAAAAAGGCCGCTGAATTTTTTGACGAGCAAAAAATCAAAGATCCCATGCTCTTGGCAGACATCCGCCGTGCCATTGACGGGACAGCCGATGTCATATTGTTTAATATCGATGCCAAGGCGGATTCCAAAACCGAACGCGATGCGATTGTCCAGGTTTTTCTTCGGGTTTTTAACGAAAAACTGGGGCTTTGCGGCGATGCGCCCTATATCGCAGACATGGAGCGACACCTGATTGCCAAAGGTGCCTATGATACTTTTAAAGCTTCATTCCAAGCTCGAAATAGCAATTCATGGAATCAAGAACGTGACGCGGTGGGTTTGCTTCGCGATGATGTGATTGCCGCACTAGCCCAGTCATTAGGCATGACAGAAGAATCTGCCAGTCGCTGGTTCGATAACGCGCATGATGATTACAATATCAATATTGAAGGATTTGCCAAACTGGTGCGGGACTACCTGGAAACCAAGCCAAAAGACCATCGGATAATATTTCTGGTCGATGAAATTGGTCAGTTTATCGGTAACAACACCCAGCTTATGCTTAGCCTCCAAACCATCATTGAACAATTGGGTACCCTTTGCAAAGGGCGGGCGTGGGTTATAGTCACTAGCCAGGAAGATATCGACGCGGCAATAGGCGAGGCAAACAAGGCCAAATCTCAGGATTTTTCCAAAATTCAAGCGCGTTTCCATACCCGATTGTCCCTGGCAAGCTCTAATACTGACGAAGTGATTGGTGAACGGTTACTGGCCAAAACCGAGGAAGCCCATGTTGCACTGCGTGATGCATTTGCCCAGAAAGGGGACATCATCAACAATCAACTGTCCTTTCTGGGCAATGTCGTTAATCTTCGTGGCTACCGGGATGCGGCTGAATTCGTGGCATATTATCCCTTTGCGCCTTATCAATTCCAATTGCTGCAAAAAATCTTTGAGTCGATCCGTAAAGTGGGGGCGACCGGAAAACACCTGTCGCGGGGCGAACGATCTTTGTTGGATGCATTCCAGTCAGCTGCTGTAAAAAATTCCGGTAAAGGCATCAGTGCCTTGATACCGCTATATGATTTTTATCCTTCCATCGAAAGCTTTATTGATAGCATTGCCAAACGATCTATTGATCAAGCGCCCGAAAATCCAGCCCTGGAACCCTATGACACCCAGTTGCTAAAGGCCATGTTCCTGATCCGTTACATATCTGAAACGGTCAAGCCTAGCATCGACAATCTGGCAACGCTCTGTGTCGATGAAGTGGATGCCGACAAGCTCAGTCTCAAACGCCGCATTCAGGAATCTCTAGCCAGGCTGGAACAACAACAGTTGGTCAGCCGTAACGGTGATCATTGGTTTTTCCTGACCAATGAAGAGCGCGACGTTGCCCGTGAACTCGGCCATGTGGAAGTCTCATCATCAGAACGAACCCGCTTTCTCTCTGAGCTTATATTCGAAGACATCCTCAGAAACCAAACCAAAGTGCGGCATCGTGACACCAAAGCCGACTACGAGTTTAATCGTATTTTGGACGGTATTCCTTGGAAGGCAGCCAACCATACATTAGCCCTGGAAGTCCTTAGTCCACTGGGTGATGGTTATGAAAAAATGCATGAAGCCACTTGTATTATGCGAAGTGCCGAGTCAACGGGCCGCGCGATCATCCGCATGGCAGAAGGTCAGCGACTCTATGAAGAACTGACGCTTTATCTACAAATCGAAAAATATATTATTAGCCCCAAAGCCGA